>NZ_JAOQBX010000023.1:27313-28834 GCF_044902225.1 Lactobacillus sp. 23-2
AGTTGAAGTTGAGCTGCTTGCGGATTCACTTGCCCCAGACTCACTAGTTGAAGCTGAGGTGCTCGGTGATTCGCTTGCACTGGTCTCACTAGTTGAAGCTGAGGTGCTCGTCGATTCACTTGCGCCGGACTCACTAGTTGAGGTTGAAGCGCTCGGTGATTCACTTGTAGCAGACTCACTAGTTGAAGTTGAGGCACTCGTCGATTCACTTGCGCCGGACTCACTAGTTGAAGCTGAAGCGCTCGGTGATTCGCTTGCAGCGGACTCGCTAGTTGAAGCTGAGGCGCTTGCGAATTCACTTGCACTGGCTTCACTAGTTGAAGTTGAGCTGCTTGCAGATTCGCTCACACCAGATTCACTAGTCGAAGTTGAGCTGCTTGTGGATTCGCTTGCAGCGGATTCACTAGTTGAGGTTGAAGTACTTGCGGATTCACTTGCGCCGGACTCACTAGTTGAAGCTGAAGTGCTTGTCGATTCGCTTACACCAGATTCACTAGTTGAGGTTGAGCTGCTTGCCGATTCGCTTGCAACTGACTCACTAGTTGAAGCTGAAGTGCTTGCAGATTCACTTGCGCCGGACTCACTAGTTGAAGTTGAGGCACTCGTCGATTCACTTGCAGCAGACTCACTTGCTGAAGTTGAAGTGCTTGTCGATTCGCTTGCACTGGTTTCACTAGTTGAAGTTGAGGCACTCGGTGATTCGCTTGCACTGGTCTCACTAGTTGAAGCTGAGGTGCTCGGTGATTCGCTCACACCAGATTCACTAGTCGAAGCTGAGCTGCTTGCAGATTCGCTTGCACCAGATTCACTAGCTGAAGTTGAGGCGCTTGCGGATTCACTTGCGCTGGTCTCGCTAGTTGAAGTTGAGCTGCTTGCAGATTCGCTCGCACCGGACTCGCTAGTTGAAGTTGAGGTACTCGTCGATTCACTTGCCACAGACTCACTAGTTGAAGCTGAGGTGCTTGCGGATTCACTTGCGCTGGACTCGCTAGTTGAAGTGCTTGGTGATTCGCTTGCACTGGCTTCACTAGTTGAAGCTGAAGTGCTCGGTGATTCGCTTGCACTGGCTTCACTAGTTGAAGTTGAAGTGCTCGGTGATTCGCTTGCAGCGGATTCACTAGTTGAGGTTGAAGTACTTGAGGATTCGCTTGCAACGGACTCACTAGTTGAGGTTGATGCACTCGGTGATTCGCTTGCACTGGCTTCACTAGTTGAAGTTGAGCTGCTTGCAGATTCACTTGCAACGGACTCACTAGTTGAGGTTGAGCTGCTTGCCGATTCGCTCACACCGGACTCACTAGTTGAAGTTGAGGCACTCGTCGATTCACTTGCCACAGACTCACTAGTTGAAGCTGAGGTGCTCGGTGATTCGCTCACACCAGATTCACTAGTCGAAGTTGAGCTGCTTGCAGATTCGCTTGCACCAGATTCACTAGTCGAAGTTGAACTGCTTGCCGATTCGCTTGCACCAGATTCACTAGTCGAAGTTGAGCTGCTTGCAGATTCGCTTGCACCAGATTC
>NZ_JAOQBX010000023.1:28934-29550 GCF_044902225.1 Lactobacillus sp. 23-2
ACTAGCTGAAGTTGAGGTGCTTGCGGATTCGCTTGCGCCGGACTCACTAGTTGAGGTTGATGCACTCGGTGATTCGCTTGCACTGGCTTCACTAGTTGAAGTTGATGCGCTTGTCGATTCACTTGCACTGGCTTCACTAGTTGAAGCTGAAGTGCTCGGTGATTCGCTTGCAACTGACTCACTAGTTGAAGCTGAGGCGCTCGGTGATTCGCTTGCACTGGCTTCACTAGTTGAAGTTGAGGCACTCGTCGATTCACTTGCGCCGGACTCACTAGTTGAAGTTGAGGCACTCGTCGATTCACTTGCAGCAGACTCACTTGCTGAAGTTGAAGTGCTTGTCGATTCGCTTACACCAGATTCACTAGTTGAGGTTGAGGCACTCGTCGATTCACTTGTAGCAGACTCACTAGTTGAAGCTGAAGTGGTCGTTGATTCGCTCACACCAGATTCACTAGTCGAAGTTGAGCTGCTTGCAGATTCGCTTGCAACAGACTCACTAGTTGAAGTGCTTGTCGATTCGCTTGTAGCAGACTCACTAGTTGAAGCTGAAGTGCTCGGTGATTCGCTTGCAACTGACTCACTAGTTGAAGCTGAGGTGCTCGGTGATTCGCTTGCA
>NZ_JAOQBX010000024.1:0-27678 GCF_044902225.1 Lactobacillus sp. 23-2
GATAGGGCGCTGCCGCGCGAAGCAAGAGTCAGACGGAAGTCTGGCTCTTTTTTTGTTCCATTTTTGCCTTTGTTTTTTGTTTTTTCGATTGTTCTTACATGGACCTTTTCATGGAAGATGCAAGGAGGATTAGACCAATTTCCGCTTTATCTGGGAGAAAAAAGGTTAAGTTTTGTTAAAGAACACAAGAATTCCTTAAAATCAGTCGGGCCCAGCTGGTTATGAAAACATTGCTCAACATCATACAAAATTGGGCCAATTTATGAAAAGAATCTCGGACAAAATGCGTTGTCTTATGAAAAATCTTTCAAAAACGGCTGCTTTAAAAAAAGTAAAAGCAGAAAAGTTTGACATCCTCCAATCGGTCTGGTATGATTTTAATACAAATGTGTTTGGAGTAGTACTCAAGTGGCTGAAGAGGCGCCCTTGCTAAGGGTGTAGATCGGGAAACTGGTGCGAGAGTTCGAATCTCTCCTACTCCGTAGCCGCTAGGCAACTAGCACCGACCAGCATTGAATTTGGTAAAATAAGGAAACCTGTAAAGGTTTCCTTATTTTTTGTCGTTTTTTCATAGACTGATGATAATATTAACAAAAAGTTGAGAAAGATTTCACGAATGTACTTTACGAAAGCGCTTTTTATTGTATAATGAAAGCGTACCGAAGTTTTTGAGGAGGAAATATCATGGTAGGAATTGTTTTAGCTAGCCATGGCGGCTTCGCGGATGGGATTGCCCAATCCGCGGGCATGCTCTTTGGCCCACAAGACAATTTTGCCCATGTCATCTTAAAGCCTGAAGAAGGCCCAGATGACATCAAGGGTAAGATGAATGAAGCTATTGCTTCTTTTGACGACCAAGAACAAGTTTTGTTCTTGGTTGACCTGTGGGGTGGCACACCTTTCAACCAAGCTAATGGCTTGCTCGACGGTCACGACGGTTGGGCAATCGTAGCTGGCATGAACTTGCCAATGGTAGTTGAAGCATTGACGCAAAGAATGATGAACGCCAATGCGACTGCACAAGAAATTGCAACTGCTATTGTCAAGCCAGCTAAGGATGGGATTAAGACCAAGCCTGAAAGCTTGATGCCAAAGGAAGCTGCACCTGCAGCCGCAGCAGCTGCTGGTTCAGCGCCTAAGGGTGCGATCCCAGAAGGGACTGTTTTGGGTGACGGTCATATCAAGATCGTCGGCGCGAGAATTGACTCACGTTTGCTTCACGGTCAGGTTGCAACTGGTTGGATTCCATCATTGCACCCAGACCGGGTTATCGTTGTTTCAGACAGCGTTGCCAAGGACAACCTGCGCAAGAGCATGATTCGTGAAGCCGCGCCATCAGGCACGGTTGCGCACACCGTTCCTTTGAAGAAGATGGAACAAATCGTGAAGGACCCACGTTTCGGGAACACGCACGCTTTCCTGTTGTTTGAAAACCCAGAAGACGCCTTGAGAGCAATCAAGGGCGGGGTTGACATCAAGACCTTGAACGTTGGCTCAATGTCCTACAGCAAGGGCAAGGTTAACGCCAACACTGTTTTGTCAATGGACCAAAAGGACGTTGATACTTTCCGCGAATTGGAAAAGATGGGTATCAAGTTCGACGTCCGCAAGGTTCCTTCAGACAACCCAGAAAACATGGATTCAATTCTGAAGAAGGCACAAAGCCTGCTCGATGAACAAAAGAAGTAGTGGGAAAAGGAGTTAAAAATGGACTTAAATGCTATTCAAGTCATCCTGGTGATTGTGGTAGCTTTCCTGGCCGGGATGGAAGGTATCCTGGATGAATGGGAATTCCACCAACCATTGGTTGCATGTACTTTAATCGGTTTAGTTACTGGCAATCTTACCTTGGGTATTATGCTGGGTGGTTATTTGCAAATGATCGCTTTGGGTTGGGCTAACATCGGTGCCGCTGTCGCACCTGACGCCGCTTTGGCCGCTGTTGCCTCAGCCATCATTTTGATCAAGGGTGGTCAAGGTACCAAGGGTATCGGGACTGCCACTGGTTTGGCCATCACTTTGGCCGTTGCCGGTCTGTTCTTGACCATGTTGGTCCGGACTATTTCAACTGCCATCGTTCACATCATGGACAAGCACGCCGAAGAAGGCAACTGGCGCATGATCAACGTATGGCAATGGATCGCTGTCAGCCTGCAAGGTCTGCGGATTGCTATCCCAGCTGCCTTCCTGCTGGCCATCCCAACTTCAACTGTTAGAAGCGCCTTGGCTGCTATGCCAGCCTGGTTGTCAGATGGTATGACCATCGGTGGTGGTATGGTTGTTGCCGTAGGTTACGCGATGGTTATCAACATGATGGCCAGCCGTGAAGTATGGCCATTCTTCGCCATTGGTTTCGCTTTGGCCGGCGTTAAGGACTTGACTTTGATCGCCTTGGGTGCGATTGGTTTATCCCTGGCCCTGATGTACCTCGCTTTGGAAGACAAGGTAAGCAAGGGTTCTGGCGATGCTGCTGCAGCTGGTACTGGTGACCCGCTGGGCGACATCATTGATGACTATTAGAAATCAAGCCAGAAAGGAGAGATAAATCATGACTGAAAAGAAAGTAACTTTATCAAAGCGTGATCGTTGGGACGTTATGTGGCACTCACAATTTCTGCAAGGTTCATGGAACTACGAAAGAATGCAGAACGGTGGTTGGTGCTACAGTATGATCCCAGCTTTAAGAAAGCTGTACCCAAAGAAGGAAGACATGGCTGCTGCCTTGCAACGTCACTTGGTCTTCTTTAACACTCACCCTTACTTGGCTTCACCAATCATCGGTGTTACCCTGGCTTTGGAAGAAGACAAGGCTAATGGCGTTGAAGTTGACGACGAAGCTATCCAAGGTGTTAAGGTTGGTATGATGGGGCCTCTGGCCGGTGTCGGTGACCCAGTCTTCTGGTACACTGTTCGTCCTATCCTTGGTGCCCTTGGTGCCTCAATGGCTATCAACGGTAACATCCTTGGGCCAATCCTCTTCTTCGTTCTTTGGAACCTGATCCGTATCGCCTTCTTGTGGTACACTCAAGAATTGGGTTACAAGGCTGGTGCCGCAATCAGCGCCGACATTTCCGGTGGTTTGCTGAAGAAGGTTACCCGTGGGGCTGCCATGATGGGTATGTTCGTCCTGGGTGCCTTGATCGAACGTTGGGTAAGCATCAACTTCACTCTGAAGGTTTCAGAAGTGCCAATCCAAAAGGGTGGTTACATCGACTGGACCAAGCTGCCAAGCGGTGCTGCTGGTATCAAGGAAGCCTTGACCCAACAAGCTGCTGGCATGTCTTTGACCAACACTAAAGTTACTACTCTGCAAGACAACTTGAACATGCTGGTTCCTGGCTTGGCAGGTTTGCTGCTGACCTTCCTCTGCATGTGGCTCTTGAAGAAGAAAGTTTCTCCAATCGTTATCATCCTGGGGATCTTCGTTGTTGGTATCCTCTTCCACGTATGGGGCTGGATGTAAAATTAACAGATGGCTCAATCAATGAATAAAACTGTCGATCTGGCTGTCAGAGGAACTTGGTTCCGGGCCATATCTACTTATGGCAAAGTCATGATCGGCGATGAAGCATTTGAATTCTATAATGAGAAGAACGTTGAGGATTATATCCAAATCCCTTGGGATCAAGTGACTTATGTAGTTGCTGACGTTCACTTTAAGGGGAAATACATTCCGCGCTTTGCGATCCGGACGAAGAAAGATGGCGAGTTCATCTTTGCGACTAAGGATCCCAAACGGACGCTGCGGGCTATCCGTAAGTACGTTCCGGCCGACCACATGCGCAAGGCATTGGGCGTCGGTGAGACGATTGTTCGTTTCTTCTCACGTGGTAAAAAGAAATAGAATTAAAATAAGTTCGGAGTAATCCGAGCTTATTTTTTCTTTCTAGATTCCGATTTAGTCCAAGCAAGCTATCCCGTCTTGCTTGACCAGTGAGCCTGAGCTCATGGAGCTTATGAACAAGATGAGTATTCTGTTAAGTACACTCGCTGCTTAAGCAAAATGGCCTCTAAAAGATTAAAGCTGCACATAAAGAGTCTGGGAAAAACTCATGTCATTAAGTTAAGACATTGATTTTGGGCAAGGACTTAGGACGCTCATCTAATTTAGATGAGCGTTTTTTGGATTTGGGCAATCGAATGTGGAAAAAACGCGGCAGTTGATAGTGGACGAGGCTTCTTTGGAGATCCTTGCATGTACTGCCAGCTACTCCCCCGACATGGATTTAGTATTGGGTATGCTGGATGAATTGGAAACCAAACTACCGGCTTACGCCCATCCAGTTATCCATTCTGATCAAGGTATTCAGTATCAAAGTAAAACCTACCAAGCCCGCTTGAAGGATATGGGACAATGTCTAACTTTTCTATGGCACTTTACGCGATACGGGAGCTTTTTTGGTGGGGAGAGATTATTCAAAATGTTGTTTTTATTAAAAAGTGGATATATAATCTAACCAAAAAATAATCTATTTTAATTTGGAGGATATTATGGCTAAAAAAGAACTTAAATGTATGCTAATGGTGATAGTTTTCTTCGGCTTATTCGGTATATCAAAAAATGCTAAAGCAGCTACAGAGGATAGACCTATCAAAGTAATTGCAAAGTATTAGTCTAGTGAAGTCTCTGAAAAGACATTAGCTATTTTTAGGGAAATCGCTGCTACTGATAATACAGTGGATTTAATAATTAAAGATAATATTGTGACTATAGAAAGACTATATCCTGATGAAAGTATACGGACTGATGGAACTACAATAACTACACCTTTTACCGCATCATTTATCCAATTGCCCGCACAACCAAATGAAAAAATTATAAACTTTAAATCCTGGATAGATGAGATGGATGTTAGAAACGGTCAGACATCTGTTAAATCTGGATCTGTTTTTGTCGTAATGCCAACTAGTGGAGGGGGATATTCTGGTCAGTACGATGGTGAAAAAGTAAAAACTGGAGCACACGTACATTGTAATAGATTTAATGGGACCAAGAGCGATCATCGATATTGGAAGAAGAGCAATCCAAAAGCTTGGATTGATTTCTATCAGAGTGATTGTGACTACCACGCAGGCAAATATGGTTGTGCAGATTTTGGTAATATGTCAAAATGTGATGGGCTTGATAAACGAGGAAAAGGTGTGAAGGACTGTTCATCATGGTCAGGAAATCCTAAACATAAGAATTGGCCCAAAACTTGCTGGTATCGCAAATAAAAGTGTATGCAAAGAGAAAAGAGGGTGAGCACTATGCCGATTTCATCATTCGTGGGGATTCTCGTCCTGCTGGTTGCTGGAGTGACCATTGGCTTAGCTGTCTATGGCTGGGTCAGTCATAGACGGGGCTTAGCAGTTGAAGCCCTGCTTGCTGGGGCAATCTTTTTAGGCCTAGTCTATTGGGTTGGCAGCAACTTTATCGGCTCCATGTGAACCATATTTTGGTTTTTAGAGCATAAGAAAGCTCCCGTATCAATTGAAGTGCCCTACAATTGTTAGACATAGACATCTAACGATTGTGGGGTATTTTTATGACCAGATATTCATCTGAACTACAAATTGCTTCTGATTATCTTAATGGCAGAGGCTCATACAATGGATTAAGCAAAAAGTATAATATCACTCCATCTCTAATTCGTACGTGGGTGAAAACGGCTGAACTCAATGGCTTGGAAAGCTTAAAAGTTAAGCGAACCAAAAGAGAATATTCTGTTGACTTTAAGCTGGATGTGGTAAACTACTATCTAAAATCCGATGAAGGACGTAATCTGGTAGCTGCTAAATTCAATATTAGTCCGTCACAAGTGTATTCATGGACTAAGAAGGTCCAGCGAGGCGGTCCAGAGGCGCTCCTTCCTGTCAAGAAAGGTAAACCTGTTAAAATGCCCAAGAAGAGCGAGAAGTCTAAGAAAGCCAAGCGTAATAAGCAAACAGAAACTCTAACTGATAAGCAGAAATATGAGGCCATACTTCAGGAAAAAGATGCCAAAATCAAAGAATTAGAACTGGAGCTCATCATCGCCAAAAAAGTGGCCGCCCGGTATCCAATCAACAAAAGACACAAATAGCTTGTGATATCCGAGCAGACCACTCAGAATTTCAGTTAAAACAGCTGTTTAAAGCTCTTAATCTCAATCGTAAGACTTATTACGACAACCTTAAAAGAATCGCTAAGAAGGATAAGTACGCCGAAGTAAAAGAGTTTATCAAAGATATCTACTGCAACGAAGGCCAAGGCACGTATGGCTACCGTCCAATGTGGGCTGCTCTGCGCGACAAGGGCGTTAAATTTGCAATGGAAACAGTACGTAAACTGATGCGCAGTATATCGGGCTGAAGACCAAGCTATATCACAAGAGAACAGCGAAATACAGCTCCTACAAGGGTACTGTAGGCAAAGTAGCTGATAGCCTTCTTCAGCAGAACTTTGATGAAGAAAGGCCATAACGTAAAAAGGCTTCCAGAAGTTTTTCACTTCTAGAAGCCTTTTATATTTGTTAGAGTCTTTTTCCCAGACTTTTGTTTTCTGATTTTAGTCCTGCTTTTTCTTGCTAAAGGCCTTGCTTAAGCCGTAGAGCACGATAAAGGCTACGATTGCGGCGATCATTGGAACTCTGTAGGCTGGCAGGCAGATCAAAAGGATGATCATTGCAACGAAGAAGGCCAGCACCAAGTAATCCAAGTATGGGAAAAGCGGTAGCTGGAATTCATGCAACTGGTTGGCCGGGGTCTTCTTCCGGTAGACCAGGTGGGTGAGGGTCATGATGATCCAGATGATCAAGAACATGCTCGTCGCGATGGATGAAATGAAGCTGAAGGCTTCATCGCCCATGATGACAGTAATCAGTGGGGCGCAGGCAATGATTATGGCTGAGAAGACCAAGGCGTGCAGCGGCAGCTGTCTTCTGTTCAGCTGGCCGAAGAACTTGTTCCACTTGCCTTCCCCGTCAAGGCAGACTGAGAAGAGCAGGCGGCCGGCGCTGTAGATAAAGCTGTTAGTGGATGAGATGGCCGCGGTGATGACTACGAAGTTGATCAAGCCGCCGGCCCAGCGCAAGCCCACGCCGTTTAAGGCTTGGACGAATGGCGAGCTGGAAGTGGAAACCTTGTTCCAAGGCATGACGATCAGAATCCCCAGGATGGCCAAGACGTAGAACAGGATGATCCGGACTGGCAATTCGTTGATCGCGCTGCGGATGGTCTTGTGCGGGTCTTGGGCTTCAGCGGCCGTCAAGCCGATCAGCTCAACCCCGATGAAGGAGAAGATTACCATTTGGAAGGCCTGCAGGAAGCCGCTGGTTCCGTTGACGAAAAAGCCGTTGTCGTACAGGTTGGCCAGGCTGGCTTGCCCGTAATTGGTTGACCCGCCAGTCACCAGCATGTAAAAGGAAAAGATGACGAAGCCAACGATCATCAGGATCTTGATGATGGCAAAGGCAAATTCCAGATTGCCGAAGAAGCGGGCTGAAACCAAATTGATCAAGAGCAGGACCACGACGGTTGTGACGCCGGGGATCCAAGGATGCAGGCTGGGGAACCAGTACTTGAAGTACATGCCCAAGGCCGTGATTTCGGCCATGGCTAGGATCAGCCAGCTGAGCCAATAGAGGTAGCCGGTCACCTTGCCGATGTTCTTGCCTAAGTACTTCTCAATAAATTCGATATAGGTATGCTTGTGCAAGTCTGATAGAATCAGCTCGCCCAAGGCCCGCATCAGGATAAAGAGCAAGAGGCCGACGATGATGTAGTTAAACACCACAGACGGTCCGGTCTTCTGAATGCTGTTGCCAACCCCCAAGAAGAGGCCAGTTCCGATTGTCCCGCCGAGGGCAATCAACTGAATATGCGCGTTGGTTAGCGAGCGTTTGTAGCCCGTTTGTTCTTTTTTATCTTCCATAGTACCTCCTACAATATGTGAAATATTTTAACACAAGTCGGCTAAAAGTGAAAATCTGTAAAGTAAGATAGGAGAGATCTTTAACATTTTTAAAACTTTTTGACTTTTCAAAAAGGACTGGATTAATTAAGATGGAAATAGAGACAGAGTTTTGTAAAGGGGGAATCAAAATGTATGGCTTGATTAAGCAGCCAGCGGTCTTTCTGCTGGACGAGGATTTAAAGAGCCGGACGGATGAGCTGCTCTACGGGTGGGCAGTGAAGATCACGGCCAAGAAGGAAGACTGCTGGTACGTGACGACCCATTATGGCTACCAAGGCTACGTGGCTAAAAGCGCGGTCAAGTCGCTGACTTTGCCTGAGCTGCAGCAGCGGCAGACCAAGCTGATCACGCGGGCAGCGATTGACGTGCTGGACCAGCCCAAGGTTCAGGGCGAAATCCTGGCGACGCTTTACCGCGGCAGTCTGGTGACCTTGACGGGGAAAGAGGCGGATGGCTACCTGCAGGTCAGCCTGCTGGATGGGCAACTCGGCTGGCTGTCCCACACGGCGGTTGGCGAGCGCCAGGATGAGGATGACTACCTCTGGTCGACTGACAAGGACTTTTTCCTGCTTCAGGGGATGCCAGATGAGGACAGCTTCCGCAAGAGCGTAACCGAAACAGCCATGCAGTACCTGGGAACCCAGTACCGCTGGGCCGGGAAAAGCCCGGATGGGATTGACTGCTCCGGTCTGGTCTTTATGAGTTATATGATGAATGGGGTCTTGATTTACAGGGATGCCGAGATCGCGGACCGGTGGCCGATCCATGAGATCCAGTTTGAGGACCTGCTGCCAGGTGACTTGATCTTCTTCCCAGGTCACGTTGCCATGTATCTTGGGCACGGAAAGTATGTCAACTCTACTGGCTATTCGGAACATTTTGGCGTGGCTGTCAGCAGCTTGCGCAAGGAAGATCCTGACTACCGGGCTGACCTCTTTAAAATGATCGAAAAGTGCGGCAGCTTGTTCTAAAAATAAAGCAGCACAGAAGCAAAAGCGTCTTAAATCACCTGGCAAGTGATTCAAGACGCTTTTTACGTCAAAAAAGCAGAAACTTAAATTTCCTGGGAAATAATCGGGACTTTTCGTGTATTAGTAAGTAGAGGGAAAAAACAGCGAAGAAAGATCAAGATTATTCAATGGAGGACCAATGGCAGATAAGGAAAGCAATGCCGGCTTTAAGACGAAGCGGACGCATGGCACGAATGACGTGGCGGAGAAGATTCTGCTGAATCGCAATGAAGTTTTCGCGGATGTGGTCAACGGCTGTCTGTTTGACGGCCGGCGGGCAATCAAGGCGGGGATGCTGGAAAACGCACAGCCGGAGAGCGCCTTTACCGAAGATGGCAGCATTCACAGCGAATACCGGGACGTATCCAAATTTTTGAACCTGAATGGCAAGACCTTTCGGATTATGCTGATTGGAATTGAGAACCAATCGCATCCTGATAGGCGGATGGCTGCCCGGACCTTGTGCTATGATGCCGCCGGATATATTGAGCAATTTTCTCAAGGGGCCAGACTCTATCCAGTGGTCACAATCGTGCTATACTATGGCAAAGAAAAATGGAACTATCCTCAGAATCTATTAGGCGAACTGGATCTGAAGAATGTGCCTTGTGAAATCAAAGACCGGATCAATGACTATCAGATGCGAGCTTTTTTCGATATTGGCCACATGCCGATTGCCGAATTGCGCCGCCGCTTTAAGAGCGCCTTCTATTTCGTGGCTGAGTACTTTTCACAGATCAACCGTGGAGAAGAAGCTCATCCGAGCCAGAATAAGGTTACGATCAAAGATGCCCGGCTGGTGCTTAGGATGTTGAAAGCAATGTCTGGTGGAGATCCGGCGTTTGAAGAAGTAATTAATTCAATTGCTAAGAAGAATGAGAATGAGGTGGAAACGATGGGCTCAATTCTAACGCCATACTATCAGCATAAACTGGACAATGCGGTAAAGGTTGCGGTAAAGAAGAACTCACAGGAAGTTAAAGAGAAAGAGACGATTACCTATGCCAAGAACGTCATGAAGTCGTTGAATCTGCCGGCTGAAAAGGCGTTGGAGCTGCTTGGCGTCCCCGAAGTCGACCGTCCGAAATATCTGCAGCTTTTGCAAGCAGAAAAAGCGCATAAATAAGAAAAGGTGAAACTCGCTGTCAGTTTGCGGGTTTCACCTTTTTGCCTAGTGCAACTTTTCAGCGTTATTTTTGTGGCTCTAGAAAGCCTTTTTTCGTGCTTGAGAGTCAATATCTACTTTTCAAATCTTTTGGCTGGCCTCGAAAGCAGGAAAATAGCCAGGAGAGATAAGCTGCCTAGCGGCAAAAAAATAGTGAAGCTTCGATATTGAAGCTTCACTATTTTTCTTGGTCTTACTTTTCAAAGCCATTTGGATGCTTTTGGTGCCAGTTCCAAGCACTGGCAATGATGTCTTCGACGTTTTCGTGTTCTGGCTTCCAGCCAAGAACTTCCCGGGCCTTGGTTGAGTCAGCAACCAGGGAGTCAGGGTCACCGCCGCGGCGTGGACCCATCGTGTAAGGAATGTCCTTGCCGGTAACCTTGATGGCTGCCTTCAGGATTTCCAGGTTGGAGAAGCCGTTGGCCGTCCCCAGGTTGAAGACGTCGCTCTTGTTGGTTTCCATCAGGTGCTTGAGGGCCAGAACGTGCGCATCAATCAAGTCAACTACGTGCACGTAGTCACGGACGTTGGTGCCGTCCTTGGTGTTGTAGTCATCGCCAAAGATGGTAAATTTGCCGTCACCGGCCAAAGCGGCCTTCATGATGTTAGGAATCAAGTGGGTTTCTGGGTTGTGGTCTTCACCGATTTCCCCGTCCAGGGAGGCACCAGCTACGTTGAAGTAGCGCAGGGCAATGGACTTGATCCCGTTGGCCTTGTCAGCCCAGTGCATGATCTTTTCCATCATCATCTTGGTTTCGCCGTATGGGTTGATTGGGTTCAAAGGCGTTTCTTCAGTGATTGGCAAGGTCTTTGGAATCCCGTAGGTTGCGGCACTTGATGAGAAGACCAGGTACTTGACGCCAGTTTCTTCCATGGCCTGCAAAAGGCTGATCATGCCGGAAACATTGTTCTTGTAGTACTTCAGTGGCTTCTTGACGGATTCGCCGACCAAGGAGTAAGCAGCAAAGTGCATTACGGCTTCGATTTGTTCATCCTTCAAGATCTTGGCGACAGTTGGCGTGTCCAAGAGGTCAGCTTGATAAAACTTGGCCTTTGGGTCAATAGCTTGCTTGTGACCAGTAAAAAGTGAGTCCAAAACGACAACGTCGTTGCCATCGGCAACCAAACGTCTAACAGCGTGGGAGCCAATGTAGCCGGCGCCACCAACAACTAAAATCTTCATTAAATTCTCCTTTTATTGCAAAACCTATTCATTAGCTACAGTATAGCAGAAAATTGGGGCAAAATTCGCCTCCAGCACAAACTTTCTTTATAGGGCAATGGCCTTGTTGGCCTTAGGCAGCAGGCAGGCTGGAATAGCTTGGTGCAGGCGCCAGACAAAGGAAACCGGCCGCTCGCCCTGGCTGGAGACGTAATCGGCATTGCCTAAGAAAGTATAAGGAGCCGTGTATGAGCCCTGCTGCTTGAATTCTCTGACAAACAAGGAAATCTGATTGCCAGTTTCTCCTTGGTGGATATAGCGCTGGATCTTCGGGCTGGCCAGGCGGTCCTGGCTCTGGCTCTGCCAGTGGAAGAGGTGGGCGTTGATGGCGTAGTCTTCATACATGGTTGACGGGGAGAAGTCTTTTTCGCTCTTGTTCAGGTTGATCAGGAAGATATCCGTTTTTTTGTCCGCGAAATACTTGACCCCTTCCCGGAATTCCGGGGACTGGTCCTGGTTGAAGTAGTCAAAAGCCGCCATGATCTGGTTGATATTGTAGCGGCAGTGGACTTCCAAAGGACAGGTGAAGGGATACTCATTGTCCCGCGGCAGGAGCTTCAGCTGCTTTTGCCGGTAGCGGAGAACTTCCAGCAGCTCAGCTTTGACGAAATCTTCCTTTAAGAAGGCCGCGATTCCCTCATGCAGGTCCTTAAAGCCCATCTGGGCGGGCTTCTTCTTGTAGAAGCTGTAGTAGAGCATCCCCAGCATCAAGCGCTCATTCTCGCTGGCCGGCTCCTTTGGCATTTCCAGGTAATTCAGCCAGTAGTCCAGCAGCTTCTTGGAGTCAATATGGAAAAAGCTGCTGAACTTCTGGTAGACCTGGTTGTCCACGTCCCGGTCGTCCTTGATCAGCCCGGCCCACTTCTTCAAACGGAAGAGCGAGCGCGAGCCGCTGCTTTGGTAAAAGTCATACAGGCTCAAATCGTAGGCCTCCAGGAAGTTGGCCAGGGTCAGCTCTTCGCCCGTGTCCTGCGTAAAAGTCTGTACCCGCTGGGTCAAGCCCAGCTTGTTGGCGGCGTTTTGCTTCAAGTTGTCAAGGATGTAGCGCTTGGCTTCAGGCTCCAGCTCCAGGTAGCAGGCGGCTGGCAGGTGAGGGAAGTCATCGCTGATCTCCCGGCGCAGGGACCGGCCCGGGCCAGTCAAGGCCCGGAACTTGGCCTGGTAGCTGTAATGGCGGTTGGCCTGGCCGATAAAGTCCAGGACCGTCAGGCAGTCCTTGCCCGGGCTGAGCCGCAAGCCCCGGCCCAGCTGCTGGAGGAAGACTGTCGGGCTCTGGGTTGGCCGCAGGAAGAGGATGGTATTGACGCAGGGGATGTCCACCCCTTCGTTGTACAGGTCCACGACAAAAATAAACTTGAGCTTGCCCGCGGTCAGGTCGCTTTTGGCTTGGTGGCGGTCGATCTGGCTGCTTTGCCCGGACAGGGCCACGGACTTGATGCCGGCTTGGTTGAAGCGGTCGGCCATGAATTCGGCGTGCTTGACGCTGACGCAAAAGCCCAGTCCCTTGACCTCGCCCAGGTCATTGCAATAGCGCTGGACGTTCTTGAGGACCAGCTTGGCCCGGGCGTCGTCAGCGGTATAGACGTTTTCCAGCTCGCTGACCTCATACTGGCCCCGGCTCCACTTGAGCTTGGAGTAGTCGACGCTGTCGGTGACTCCAAAATACTGGAAGGGGCAGAGCAGCTGGCGGTCGATGGCCTCGCCCAGCAGCATTTCGGCGGCGACGCGCCCATCGAAGTACTGCAAAATGTCCTGCCCGTCCATCCGGTCCGGGGTGGCGGTCAGGCCTAGCAGGATCTTGGGCTGAAAGTGGCTGAGCAATTGCTGGTAGGACTTGGCGGCCGCGTGGTGGAACTCATCGACGATGATGAAGTCGTAGTAGTCGCTTGGCAAAAGGTCGGCCATTTTGCCGGAGTTGAAGGACTGGATTGAGGTAAAGAGCTGGTCGACAGAGTCAGGCTTGTACTGGCCGACGAAGAGCTGGCCAAAATTGAAGTCGTTGAGGACCTCGCGGAACTGCTGCCGGCTCTGTTCCAGGATTTCCTGCCGGTGGGCAACGAAGAGGAGGCGGGCTTCGGGATGCTTTTCCAAATAGCGTTTGAAGTCAAAGGCCGCGATGACGGTCTTTCCCACCCCAGTGGCGGCCACGAGCAGATTCTTATAATGGCCATAGACTTCCCGTTCAGCCTGCAGCTGGTCCAGGATCTGCTGCTGGTAGCTGTAGGGACGGATGCTGCTTTCCAGGTGGAAATTAGTTGGGACGTGCTTGTCCAGTTCCGCGTGCAATTTCTGCCGGCATCTTTCATCTTCGGGGTCAAAAGTTTCAAAAGTGGGGTCGTTCCAGTAGCTTTCAAAAGAAACGGCGAACTTGTTGACGATGTCAAAGGACTCCTGCTCAGTCACCTTGACGTTCCATTCAAGACCCGTAGTCAGGGCAGCATTGGAGAGGTTGGAAGAGCCGATATAAGCCGTAGAAAAGCCGGTTTCCCGCTTAAACAGGTAGGACTTGGCGTGCAGGCGGGCGTGCTGGGTCTCGTAGTTGATCTTGACCGTCGTATTGGGCAGCTGGCTGAGAATCAGGATCGCCTTGTAGTCGGTGGCCTGGGTATAGGTCGTGGCGATCACCCGCAAGCGGTGGTCTTTATTAGCGCAAAAAGTCCGCAGGTCGCCCAACAGCGGCCGGATCGCGGTCCATTTGATAAAAGAAACCAGGAGGTCGACCTGGTCGGAAGAGGCAATCTCCTTTTTGAGCTCGCTGAGCATGCTGGGCTCGTTCTTGCTCCCGGTAAAGAGGGCATTCTCCACTAAAGAGGTCTTTGGCCGGACCGGGCTGATCTTTTGGGCCTGGGTCATCTTATGGTAGATCGCGGTCAGGACCTCGCCTTTTTCCAGGATCTGCAGGTCCTGGTAGTCAGCCTCCTTGGTATGCTGGGCAACCTGGTCAACGACCGAATTGGCCAGGCGGATCTGGGCCAAGAGGGCTTCCTTGTCCTGACCGGACTTGAAGCTGTCGCGCAGATAGTGCAGGCCTGACCGGATGACCTGGGACAGGTAGATGGTCAAGAGCTTGCGGGCGTCGTCAGCGTCCAGCTTTTCCAGACTGATCTGGTAGTGGTCTTGGTCCAGCCGCGCCAGTTGGTTCAGGATTTCTTGGTTGATGATTTGTTCATAGAGGCCGTCTTTCAGCATGCTTTCCCTGCTTTCTGAAGTATTTTGCCTTAATTGTATCAGGTTCAGGGGCAAAAAATAAATTTGACTTTTTGTTACCATTTTCACAAAAAAGCCTATAATCTAGATGTAACAGGATGAGATTTTTACTAAGGAGAAAATGGAAAAATGAAGAAAATACGGGATCGCTTGTCTCATATGTATCCGCCCAAGATATATTGGACGATCGTAGTTTGTCTGACTGGATCGTTGCCAGTGATTCTGTTGCTCTCGCATCTTGGCTATGCAAATGCAGCGGCTTGGATCACATGTTTTGCGGGGATGTTCCTGTCTGACATTTTGCTGATGACTTTTAGCAAGCATGGCCTCAATTTCATCGCGGCTGCCGTCTTGGCTTTGGCAATTGCCATTATTGTCATGGCCCTGCTGACCTTCTACATCATGGCATCCAACAATATAATATATAGCAAAGCAAAAGGAGCTGGCTTCTGATTAAGAAGCAGCTCCTTAATTATTTAGTCGAATTGACCCAGTGAAAGCCGGCCGCGATCAGCCAGATGGCGCCGCCCAAGAGCAGGATGCTCCAGCTGCTGGTCCAGCGGCCGCTAGCGATGCTGACCAAGAAGTAGACCGCGATGACGATGGTCCAGTAGATGCTGTTGATCTTGCCCAAGCGCTTAGGATCAGCCGCCTTTTTCTTTGGCTGGTCCTGCTCTTCGTCGGCTTCAATGGTCTGCCCTTCCTGCTTGTCGTCTTTGAGCAGGAAGTCAGGCGAAACGCCGTACAGGTCGGCCAGCTTGGCAATATAGGAAATATCAGGCACGCTTTCGCCGTTTTCCCAGCCGACCACTTCAAAGCTGCTGGCACCGATTTTGTCGGCTAATTCTTTTTGGCTTAAGCCATGTTTCTTGCGCAGGTCGCGCAGCTTGTCCGGAAGCCTCATGATTTTCCCTCCCTTTAACCATTTCTCTTCTTCAATTATAGTTCTAAACATTAAATAGCGCCTTTTTTTAGCAAAAAAACTCCATGGACCAACAGATCCATGGAGCAAGGCTATCTGAGCAAAAGCTGTTAAGATTCAGAAATTAAGTTTAGTCTTCAACCGCGTCAGTCAGCTTGGCGAATTCGCGCTGAACCAGGACGGAAACGCCCAAGGCCAGACCAGCCAAGATGATAAAGGCGGCTAAAGTAACGTAGTAGCTCTTCAGGACTTCGTGAGTGAAGGAGAGCAGAAGTGGCCCAACCATGCCGGCAGCAGCCCAGGCAGTCAGGATTGACCCGTGGATGGCACCCAGTTCCTTGGTCCCGAAGACGTCGCCCAGGTAGGCCGGGATAACTGAGAAGCCAGCCCCGTAGCAGGACATCAGCAGGCTGAGGGCAGCCGCGAAGATGAATGGTGAGTGGGTGAAGATCAAGATCACGAACATGGCCATGTCAACGACAAAGATCAGGCTGTAGGTCAGTGGCCGGCCAATGTAGTCGGACAGAGTAGCCCAGACCAGACGGCCAAAGCCGTTGAAGAGGCCGATGATGCCGACCATGACGGCCGCGGTAGAAACGCTCATTCCAGTCAGTTCCTGAGCCATTGGTGAAGCGGCAGAAACCAGGGAGATCCCGCAGGTGATGCTGATGAAGAACATGAACCAGAGCAAGTAGAAGGTCTTGGTCTTCAAAGCTTGGTTGGCCGTCATCTGCAGACCGCCAGTCAAGGAAACGGCTTCCTTGTCTTCCTTCTTGAACTGTGCCAGGTCACTGGCAGTTGGCCGCTTGATGAACTGGGCAGAAACGATCATGACCAGGAAGTAGGCCAGCCCCAAGATGTAGAAGGTGTTGGACAGGCCAACGCTGGACATCAGGGATTGGGCGATTGGGCTGGTCAAAAGGGCGGCAAAGCCGAAGCCCATGATGGCCAGGCCAGTTGCCAGGCCGCGCCGGTCTGGGAACCACTTGATGATGGTTGAGATCGGAGTAACGTAGCCGGCACCCAGGCCCAAGCCAGCGATAACGCCGTATGACAGGTACAAGAGCCAGAGCTGTTGGCTGTGAACGGCCACGCCAGTCAAGGCGATCCCGCTCCCGTAAAGAATCGCGGAAACGGTCCCGGTCAGGGTTGGACCGAACTTTTCAACCAAGCGGCCCATAAAGGCCGCGGACATCCCTAGGAAGAAGATGGCCAAACTAAATGCAAAAGCAACTGATGATTCGCTCCAGCCGGTCTGTGCCGCGATCGGCTTCGTGTAGACGCTCCAAGCGTATACTGAGCCGATCATCAGATGCAGCATGACCCCCGCCAAAGCAACAATGTAACGATTAGTCTTCATTGTTAAGATATTCTCCTTAAAATTCTTTGGACTTTTAGACAAAACACGAACAATATTCTTAAATAGGGTCAATATCATTCGATGCGTTAAGGATACCATGCTTGCCAGCAGCTAACAAGGGTGAATTTTCAAGATATTGTGATGTAATCGCTACCTATACTACTAAATCTAGGGGACTTTTTTTAATAAGGTTCTGCCTTTGGCCAGCAAACTCGTTACCGCTAACATGATAATAAAATTGAAAGCGCTTTGCGAAAAAGGAGTAAGATAGAAGCAGTGATAAGCAGCCCAAGCGGGCAAGGAGGAAAAAATGGCTAAAGATACCAAGATCGACTTGCGAAACAAGACTATTTACAGCATTTTCGTGCGCGACTATTCAGCAGAAGGCAATTTTGAAGGCGTCCGGCGGGACTTGGACCGGATCAAGGCCTTAGGGACGGACATCATCTGGCTGCTGCCAATCCAGCCGTCAGGCAAGGAAAAGCGCAAAGGCAGCTTAGGGTCGCCATACGCGATCGCCGACTACCGGGCCATCAATCCAGAGTATGGGACCATGGAAGACTTCAAGCGCTTGTGCCAGGACGTGCATGCCAAGGGGATGAAGATCATCATCGACTGCGTCTACAACCACACCTCGCCTGACTCGGTCTTGGCCAAGGAGCATCCGGACTGGTTCTACCACAAGCAAGACGGGAGCTTTGGCAACCGGGTCGGGGACTGGAGCGACGTCATCGACCTGGACTACAGTCACAAGGACTTATGGAAGTACCAGGCGGAGACTTTGGCCATGTGGGCCAAGTACGTGGACGGCTTCCGTTGCGACGTGGCGCCGATGGTGCCGGTCGACTTTTGGAAGTATGCCAGAGCAGAAGTGGCCAAGGTGCGGCCAGGTGCAATCTGGCTGGCGGAATCCGGCGACCCGGGCTTCATCCGCTTCTTGAGAAGCCAGGGGGCAGTTGGCGGGTCAGATTCAGAGCTCTACCAAGCCTTCGACCTGACTTATGACTATGACATCTACGCGGACCTGCGGGCAGCGCTTTTGGGGCAAAAGGACCTGAGCGACTACCTGGCTGGCCTTAATCGGCAAGAAGGAATCTACCCAGAGAACTACGTCAAGGCCCACTTCCTGGAGAACCACGACGTATTGCGGGCGCATGGGATGATTGCTGATCCTGCGGCTTTGCGGGCGATGACGGCTTTTGTCTACTTTATGAAGGGAGCCATGCTGATCTACAACGGAGAGGAAAAGGGGGATGCCCACCATGTGACCCTGTTTGACAAGGATCCGGTTGACTGGACCAGCGGCCCTGACTTGACGGCGTTGATGCAGCGGATGCATGCGATCAAGCAGCTGCCGATCATGGCCAAGGGCGGCTATGAGGCCAAAGAAGTCCGTGCCGGCGTCTTGGAAGCCGTCCACAGCTTAGGTGAAGAAAAGCTGCTGGGGATTTTCAATACGACGGGCAAGAAGCAGGCGATTGCCACCGAATTGCCAGAAGGCATCTACAAGAACTTGTACGATGGCAGTGAAGTGCAGGTCTATTCTGGGATCATGCGGGTTGGTGAAATTACGATCCTGCAGAAATAATTTAGCCGAAAAACGAGGGAGAGACGCAAGATTTATAAAAATTGGCGAAAACTTTTTGACAAAAGCTGATAGTTTGCTACAATAAAAGAGTTGAAATGCCAATTTAGCTCAGTTGGTAGAGCATCTCCCTCGTAAAGAGAAGGTCGTTGGTTCGATTCCAATAATTGGCACTAAGAGTATTAAACAACTGTAAAAAAGTCTATTATCTAAGGCTAATCAAGCCCGTGGTGATAGGCTTTTTTACTGTTTTGAACAACTTTGAGACGGTTTGAAATACTTTGATATGAAAAGATATTGACACACGATCAGCACACTGGGGTAAACTCAAAGGCAAAAATTGTGCTGAATTTCGGAACAAAGTACCTTACAAACCTTGATAAATTAGCATTTCTATAGGCTAAAACTGTGTGCTTGTGTGTGCTGAAGTCTTTAAATAGAGTCAATTATATATTTGTGAGTTTGGACTTACAAAGTACGATAAAATAGATATTATGAAGACTGCTTTTTAGGGGCAGATCATGATTCAGAAAGGACAGATATGGGAACGAAACTGATCGATTTAGACTCATATCCAGTAGAGATCGCTTTAAACATTCTGCTAAAAGACAAGACGACTAAAAAGAATATAATTTTTGCCACTGACATCTACAATATGTATCCGATAGACGCCAAGACCAGGGTTACCGAGAAAACATTGAAGATCATCTCGCTCCAGCCTCGGGTTGAAAAGAGCGTTGAGGAGAAAGCGGAACGGACAAAAACAAAGGCGGAAGTATTTACCCCCAGCTGGATTGTTAACCAGATGAACAATTTTTGTGATGAAGATTGGTTTGGACGTAAAGCAGTCTTTAACGTTGAAAATGAGGACCATAGCTGGACTACTAACGAAGAGAAAATTCAATTTTCCGAAGGACAGAGCTGGCAGGACTACATTAGATTACGAAGACTAGAAATAACCTGTGGTGAGGCTCCTTTCGTTGTAAGCAGATATGATCCGGCAACGGGTGAAGAAATTCCAATTAAGGAAAGAGTTGGATTTCTGGATAGAAAATTAAGAGTTGTATCGGAAAACACAGAAACTGAAGAAGAATGGATTAAATGGAGCACTAAGGCGCTACAAGCCTCTTACGGTTATGAATATCAAGGGGATAATCTGGTCATTGCCAGAATCAACGTGTTAGACAGCTTGTGTGAGTATAGAGACCAGAGATTTGGCGGTAAGACAAGTGAAAAGCAGATCTGCGAATGGGCAAATATCATTGCTTGGAATTTTTGGCAGATGGATGGCTTTACTGGCTGTGTTCCATTCGGAAAAATTAGAGAGCCAGAGCAATTAGGACTTGGTTTATATGGTGAAGATACGGGGATAGAAGAAGATGACCAACCCGATGAGGAATGTAAGATCAGAGATTGGCGAAGTGATAAAGCCATAAAGTACAATTCGATGAAAGAAGGAATGTAAAATGAAGTTTGACTATGTAATTGGGAATCCGCCCTATCAAGTTAGTGATGGCGGAGCAGGTGCAAGTGCAACTCCTGTATATCAAGATTTTTTTGATGAAGCTAAGAAGCTTAATCCACGTGCTATAGATTTAATTACTCCGTCAAAGTGGTTTGCAGGGGGAAAGGGATTAGATTCATTCAGAGCAGAGATGTTGAATGATCACCATCTCGTCAAAATTGTTGATTTTGTTAATGCGAAAGATTGTTTTCCAAATGCTAGTATTGGTGGCGGTGTTAATTATTTTTTGTGGTCTAGCTTAAATAAATCTGATACGTGTGAGTTTACTAATATTCATGACGGTAAGAAATCAACTGTTGATAGAGATTTATCTGAATTTCCAGTTCTTGTCAGATATAATGAATCAGTTGATATTATTCATAAAGTGCTAAAAGATAATCCTAGCCTAGTTTCTGAAACTGTAGATTCTCGTAATTCATTTGGTTTGCCATCGTCTTTTAGGGGGAATAAAGCAAAAGAATCAGATGATGATTGTCTTGTATATTCAAGTGGCGGTCACGGTTATGTTTCATTTAACTCTATAACAAAGGGAGAAGAGTTGATAGATAAATATAAAGTTATCATTAGTCGAATAACTTCTGAGCACGCTGGAGAGCCAGATAAGAATGGAAAATTTGCGGTTATTTCTACTGTTAAAGTTTTACAACCAGGAGAGGTATGTACTGATTCTTATTTAGTAGCGTACGCTTCTTTATCAAAAGATAAGGCTGAAAATTTTGCTAGTTATGTATGTACAAAATTTTTCAGATTTCTTCTTCTTCAAGCTATTTCTTCTATCAATTTATCGAAAGATAAATTTCAATTTGTTCCTATTGTTGACTTAAATCAGCATTGGACAGATGAAATGTTGTATTACCATTTTGGATTAAGTGAAGATGAGTCAAAATTTATAAACAACATGATGAAGAAAAAGGAGATGGCATAATGGCTCGAGTGAAAATAAAGACTGCTGCTAAAGTTGCTCCGCAAATATATGCTTACCAGACTCCGGATGTTCCTAAACATGATGGTTGGACTAAGATTGGCTACACTGAACGTGATGTTGATACACGAGTTCATGAGCAGACGAACACACCAGATGTTGACTATGAAGTCCGCTGGCACCGTTTGGCAAAATTCACAACGGAACCTTACGATTCCTTTAATGATAAAGATTTCCACAAGTATTTAACTCGTGAAGGTGTTGAACGGAAGAAGGGGAAAGAGTGGTTTCACATTGATCCAGGTCCTGCTCTGAACTACTTCAAAGATTTCCAAGAAAATCATGGTGAAATTTCCACTTCTGTTCCGTCAGATGCTGTCATTCCGTATACCTTGCGTAGTGAACAAGCTGAGGCGGTTGACAAGGCTAAAAGCTACTTTGCCGCTCACAAGGATGGTCAGTTCCTGTGGAATTGCAAGCCACGTTTTGGGAAGACGCTGTCTGCCTATGATCTCTGTAAGAAGATGGGTGCAAAGAGTGTTCTTATCGTCACTAACCGTCCGGCCATCGCTAACAGCTGGTACAGCGACTACGAGACCTTCCTAGGACCGCAGTCTGGCTACGTGTTCGTTTCTGTCGTTGACGGTATCAAGGACAAGAAGTACGTTTTTAGCCGTGATGAGTACGTACAGAAGGCCATCAAGTCAGATGATGATGACCTGGGCTGTATTGAGTTTGTCAGCTTGCAAAACTTGAAGCGGTCGATCTACTTTGGCGGAATCGAAGAAAAGCTGGAAGAGGTAGCACACACTGAATGGGATATCTTGATCATCGATGAAGCTCATGAAGGTGTAGATACTTACAAGACTGACGCTGCATTTGAACAGATTAATCGTAAGGCTACTTTACACCTGTCCGGTACTCCATTTAAGGCCCTGGCCAACGATAAATTTGATGATGACGCTATCTATAACTGGACTTATGCTGATGAGCAACGTAAGAAAGCGGAATGGGATGGCGATGCAACAGACGGGAATCCATATATTAATCTGCCTAAGCTGAACATGCTGACTTATCAGATGAGCGATATTGTCCGGGATAAGGCACAAGCTGGGATTGAATTAGCGGACAGAGATGTTGAAGAATATGCCTTTGACTTGAATGAATTCTTTAGGACCAATGAATCTGGGACGAAGTTTGTTCATGACGAAGATGTGGATAAGTTCCTGGTAGCTCTGACAACGCAGGAAAAGTTTCCGTTCAGTACTCCAGAACTCAGAAATGAACTGAAGCATACTTTTTGGCTGCTTAACCGGGTTAGCTCTGCTAGATGCTTAGCCAAGAAATTGAAAGAAAACGATGTTTTCAAGGATTATGAGATTGTTCTGGCAGCTGGTGACGGTAAGCTTGATGAAGATGATGAAAACATCAAGGCCTACGATAAGGTAAGAGATGCAATTGCTAACCACGATAAGACTATTACACTTTCAGTGGGGCAGTTGACAACTGGCGTTACTATTCCAGAATGGACTGCTGTTTTGATGCTTTCGAACATGAAGAGCCCAGCTTTGTACATGCAAGCCGCTTTCCGTGCTCAAAATCCATGTTTGTTCCAAAATGCTAATGGTGATTCATTCCGTAAAGAGAATGCCTACGTTTTTGACTTTGACCCAGCAAGAACTTTGGATATCTTTGAAAAATTTGCGGTCGACTTGTCACCGGATACTGCTGCGGGCAAGGGTGACGTGGATCATCGAAAGAAGCACATCCGGGAGCTTCTTAACTACTTTCCTGTATATGGTGAAGATGATAATGGCTCAATGATCGAACTGGATGCCGAGAAGGTTATGACTATTCCTCGGCACATTCACGCAAAGGAAGTAGTATCTCGTGGCTTTATGAGCAACTTCTTGTTTACTAATATCTCCAATATTTTTGGCGCTCCTAAAGAAGTCCAGGAACAGATCAACAATTGGGAAGCAATCGAGGAACCGACTCCTAAGGAGGTAGATGCTGGGGAAGATACTAAGGAAGATCTTGACATTAACGATGATGGTGATGTGGATATTCCTAATGAAGAGGTTATCGGCACCGCCAAAGATGTTTTTGGTAAAAAAATTTACAAGGATGTCAGTGATAATCTGGATGAGTCGATTTCTCAGCTTACCAAGACTCAAAACACTAAAGAAGACAGCGAGAAAAAGGAGCTTAAGGACTTACAAGAAACGTTCGGTAAGCCAATTTCTGATACTTTAGTAAACACAGCTAAAGAGCATTACGGCCGGGAACTGAAGAAGTCAACTCAAAAGAAGTTGGATCATCAGTTGCGGAATACAACGGATCATATTGTTGCTCAGACTTACAGCAGCTGGAAGATTGCGGACAATCAGAAGTCTTATGAAGCAAAAGTAGCTGTGGATAATGCAAAGAAAAACGGTGCTACAATTGCTGAAATTGCTGATCTTAATTCGCAATTCGACGAAGAGCGCCAGAAGATGAAGGGGGAGATGCTGGAAAACATCAATAAGCAAGTTCATAACAAGGAACTCATTGATAAAGCAGCTCAAACCGTTGTTAAGACTGTTGAAACTGAAAAGAAGAATGCACTGAAGGTTGAAATTGAATCTTCAGTCCGTGACCACTTGAGAGGCTTCACCCGTACCATTCCGTCATTTTTGATGGCTTACGGGGATCAAGAGACCCGGTTAGAGAACTTTGATAAGATCGTACCGCCAGATGTCTTTGAAGAGGTTACCGGGACTTCTATTGAGTGGTTTAGACGTTTGCGTGATGGCTACGATTATCAAGAAGAAGATGAGAATGGCAATGAATTACCAGGCGAGGAGCACCGCAAGCACTTTGAAGGCCATTTGTTTGATAATGTCGTCTTCAACGACTCATGTGCTGAATTCTTGAAGAAGAAAGAGGATCTGGCTGACTGGTTCGATGATGATCACAAAGAGGATATTTTTGACTATATTCCGCCACAAAAGACTAACCAGATCTTCACTCCTAAGAAGGTTGTGAAGGATATGGTAGATATGCTGGAAGATGAAAATCCTAACTGCTTTGACGATGACAATGCAACTTTTGCAGATTTGTACGTGAAGTCTGGCTTGTACATTACCGAAATAGTAAAGCGACTGATGGCTTCTTCTGAGATGAAACGGTTATATCCTGTTGAGCATGACCGTTTGAAGCACATTTTTGAAAAGCAGGTTTACGGTCTGGCACCAACAGAGATCATTTACCGGATCGCGCATGAATACATCTTTGGTTTTGACAAGTCGGGAGACATTAGCGACAAGCACTTTAAGCAGGTTGACTCGCTACCATTGGCTAAGGATGGTACATTAGCTGACAAACTGGACGAAATTTTCCCGGAATAAAGAGAATCTTTTGTCTAGACATAAGAGAAATAAGAAAACGAGACTACACTTACAAAGTAGCCTCGTTTTTTTGTGCTATAAAAGTTTTTCTCTTGATTCTTCAAGAAATGAGATGGTGTTCTCAACTGCGTGTTTTAGTGATTCTTTGGCTGATTTCATTTTTTCTGTGTCGTCGGGATTTCTATAAGCTACAGAATAATTTTCAGCACTAGATCTAACTTTTTCTATCTCGGCGTTAAAACCTTCTAAAAATACTTGGAGGTTTCGATTGATGACCTTCCGCTCGTAGTCATTCTTTATAAGTTGGGAAACCTTTTCCGTAAATTCGTCGCTAGAATCTCCTTCGACAGACTTGCGAAAATCTTCATTCTCGAATAAAAAAGAAAATTCATCTTTCCAAAACTTTTTTACTCAGAAAACTCTTCTTGAGTTAAGTTCATCCTTGTTCTACATAACTTAAGTCTGTTTGCTATTTGAAGGACTATAAACTTTGTGCGGAAGGTTATCTTATCGGGCAACAAAATATGAACGTCAAGCTTAAAGAGCTGTGCAAAGAAATGAATATAAAATCAAACGAAGCAATTAACATGTATACCTGTCGGCATTCGGTGGCTTCTAGATTGGCTAATACTCCTGGTATGAGTTATCCTTGGGCTGCAGCAAGAATGGGGCATACGGTAGACATGTTCCTAAAGAACTATGTCCATGCAATGCAAGATCAAACGATTGATATGCTGAATTTAATTGGAAAGTAAGGGTTGTGATGAATTGAGACTGAGAAATATTCCCAGCTTAATGGTGGAAACTAAATGAAATTTAGAGAAGATTCGGAAGGACAGTTGGCAGACGGCTCCTAAGCGGAGTTCGCCAGACTTCTGATAGCCTTAGACAATGAACACACTCTGAGCACACTGGATAATTTCTAAGTGCTAATAAGCTTGGTATAATACGATTTATGCCATTAACCCAATAATTGGCACGCATAAGAAAGACCGCTAGATCGAAAGATCTGACGGTCTTTTTGTGTTATTTGCGCTTGAAATCGTAGTCGGTCCGGAAGACGAATTTATCTGGCCTGCTGGCCGCGGGGCAGAACTTATAGCCGAAATCATTGAAATGCTGGAGTGCATCCGCGTCGGTGATGTCGTGTTGAGCCATGAAGCGGACCATGTCTCCGCGGGACATCTTGGCATGAGTCGCGGCCGTGCGCCATTTGCCATGCTTGTTTTCCTGGAAGACGATGTCGATTAGGCGCTGGTTCTTTTTGACAAAAGGCTTGAGCAGGCGGGAATACTCGCTTGACGCCAGGTTGACCACGATGTCATCGTCAGCGTACAGGCTCTGGTAGACCTTGTCTTGCCAGTAGTCATAGAGGCTGTAGTACTTGAAGCCGGTCAGCTTGCTTTGCAGCTCCAGGCGGTAGGGACTGATGGCATCGAAGGGGCGCAGGCTGCCGTAGAGACCAGACAGGATGCGCAGGTGATCTTGCAGGTAGTCCAGAGCGGCTTGCGGGAGCACATCCGGCGCCATGTATTGGTATTGGATGCCAGTGAAGGCCATGATCGCGGGCGTTTGGGCCTGGTTGAGGTCGAGCGCGTCCAGCTGCTGCAGGGCTGAATCCACGATCTTGGGACTGGCCTGCCAGATAGCCGTTAGTTCGTCTTTGGTCCGGGTATTCAAGAAGGCCAGCAGCTCGCTGGCTTCGGTGATGAATTCAGGTTGGCTTTGCGGCAAAAAAGAGTCCGCGTCCACCTGCATCTTTTTGGCTGGGGAAATAATAATTTTCATAGGAGCACCTCGCTTCGTTAAGTAGATTTTGACAAAAAAATGCCAAAAAAGAAAGCGGGAAGGGGGATGCGGACGCGTTGCATTGACCGGCCGGCGTTTGGGGCTTGGCCGCGGTAGTGGGTTGGTTAGGGTTCGGAAAGGGGATGCGCGGATTTTGCTTTAGTTGGGGGAACTGGTTCCCGAAAAGTCCCAAAAATAAACGTTAAATAAATCAAAATAGTCCAATCCCCTGCAAAGGATTGGACTATTTTCTTGA
The DNA here is from genome assembly GCF_044902225.1 of Lactobacillus sp. 23-2. Classification (NCBI taxonomy): domain Bacteria; kingdom Bacillati; phylum Bacillota; class Bacilli; order Lactobacillales; family Lactobacillaceae; genus Lactobacillus; species Lactobacillus sp. 23-2. The sequence goes on from NZ_JAOQBX010000024.1 coordinate 26,288, forward strand.
AAAGTAATGGATGCATTAAAAAAGTTGCTTTTGGCGGGCTCACTCCCTTTGCTGCTTATTTTCCAACAGGCATCTTACACTAGTGGCCATTGTGTCCGCAAACTGCAGCTTGCAGCCAGCAAACCGCGCCGTAGAGCCATTCTTGCGCTAGGCGTGACGATTCCATCCCCGCCACGCAAGCCTTTCACTAGCCAATTCTGCATCCTTAATTTTCCAACAAAAAAGCCTGTCACGCTTAACACGCATGGCAGGCTTTCCTAGACCAGTGATCTTTCATCCAAATTTTCCTAACAAAGCTCTTTGGCCGCGATTTCCAGTGAGGCCAAGCCTTCAGCCGCGGTAACCTTCTTGCGGTTGATCGCGGCAAAATTCGGCCAGCACTTGGCGAGGGTGCGGTCGACGGGGATAAAGCAGACGCAGCCGTCAGGCATCCTGCGGAACTCCTGCTCGTCCGGTAAAATATGCCGCCCGCAGCGGCGGGAATCGTAGAACCAAACATAGTCGGTCAAATAGCCGAGCTGGAGCTCGCGCTTGATGTCAGCCAGAATCAGGTCGTAATTTCTTGCCTTGCTCGTGTTCATTTTTTCTCCTTTAACGCATTCACTGATCTGTTAAAAAGATTATTGCACAGACCGCGTCTTGGAAAAAATGACAGCCAAAGTCCCCGCAAGCCCGTGAACTCAGGCTTTCTTGCCAGGACACTTATGCAGCTTTTGCCGTATTGCCGCGGCTCGCTTGGGCTAGGCCGCGGCAGAAATTTTTCTTCAGCTTATTCTTTTTCAAAAATTCCGCTGACGACGATCGCGTCCCGGCCCGTGGCCTTGAAGAACTGGGGGTAGATATAGACCATGCCGTCGGGGACAATCGTGTAGTTGAGCTCGTCCAGGTTGCTGGCGGCTTCATCATAGAAGTTAAGCGCGTCCTGCTTCTCAGCCTCTTGCTTGAGTCTGGCCAGTACGACTTCCCGGGAGCCTTTGACCAGGTCGTAGACGGGGATGCGGTTGCCAGTCGTCAATGAGTAGGCTCCGCCATTGTACTTGTGATAGCCCGCGGCTACAGGGTAGAATTCCGCGTCTTGCCGGAAAGAAATGACGCCATGCTTGTTATAGGTAACGGTCACCAGGAAGCGGCTGGAACAGGTGGTGTCGAGATCATTAAGGGCGACTGCCGCCTCTTTCAGGAGGGCGAAGTTATGCTGATTGTGCTGATAGTCTTTCTCCCAGGCAGCGTTGATCTTCTTGATGGCTTTCGTATTGCCAGCCAGAACCGGCTTTTGGTAGCAGTAGGTGAACGCGTGGCGGCCAATCTTGAATTCCTGCTGGTCGGTCTCCAGCTTATGACATGCTCCCCCGACCAAGGTCGGGGGTTTCTTTATAGGCTAGTGCTCACGC
>NZ_JAOQBX010000025.1:0-27126 GCF_044902225.1 Lactobacillus sp. 23-2
TGTGATTCCATTAGTCCAAACTAAAATACACATCTGCACACATTTTTTACAGCTGTAGTAGGTATACTGGGCAGCACAGGTCATGACCACGAAATAGATGGCGAAGCGGATGCCGCGGTCCTTGAGGATGGCAAACTGCTTTTGGCCTTGTTTAGACAAGGCTTGCGGAGTGTCCTTCGGAACGTACAAAAAGACCAGGACCAAGACGATGACCGTCAACAGGGAGATCATCCAGAAGCTGGCATGCCAGGACCAAGTCGTAGAGATCAGCGTCCCGATGGGCAGGCCAATGATTGAGGCAATCGAAAAGCCGGCAAAGACCCAGGATAAAAGTGAAGCTCGTTTGTCCATTGGCGCCACGAAGTTGGCGATGACCAGGACCAAGGAAATAATCGCGCCGGCAGTCGTGGCCGACAAGATTCTGGACAAAAGCAGGTAGAGGAGCTGGTGCCGCTTCAGATAGCGGGTCAGTGAGGTAACCAAGGGCGTTGATATGGCGTATACCAAGGCAAAGACGGTTACCAGATAGCCAAGACGGGAGAGCGGGGCGCCAATTTCCCGGGAAATGTCTGGCAGGACGCCGACGATCATGTACTCATTGCAGCCAAGCATGAAAGCGATAAAAACAAATAAAACGGATTGGATGCGATAGCGATTCAAAGTGCAACCTCTAATGAATAAATACTGCTAACTAGCTTAGCAAAAGATTTCAGCCGTGAAAAGGCAAGGAAGAATCACCGGGGAATTTTTTGTTAAAATAAGAAGTGAGAAGCGGATCAAAATATGATTAGTCATAGAATTATCGAAAGAAGGTCTTTTTATGGAAATCAAGCTTTATCTTGAAAACGGCTTTCTGCCGGACAAATATGCCAAGCGGGCCACGGTCAAGGAAGCCGGCTCGCCGGTCATCTCTTTTCCCTTTGAATTGACTGACCTGCCAGCTGAGGCCAAGTACCTGGCCTGGTCTTTGGTTGATTATGACTCAATTCCAGTCTGCGGCTTTGCCTGGATTCACTGGGTCGTCAGTGACGTTCCAGTGACCGCGGCCATTCCGGAAGACTTCAGCCGCCAGTACGCGGGACCACAGGGTTACAATTCAACGGTGTCCAAGCTTTTGAATGAACCAGCTGAAGTTCATGCTGGCTACATTGGGCCAACGCCGCCGGACAAGGACCATGACTATACTTTGCGCGTCTATGCCCTCAGCGACAAGCTGAATCTGCCGGCGCCATATTACTACAATGAATTCTTGCGGGCCCTTAAAGGCAAGGTCCTGGATCAAGCCCGCTTCGACATTCCCGCGCAAGCCTAACCTGATATCAAAAAGGAATTTCTCACCAGAGAAATTCCTTTTTATTTTCACTTAAGCAGATTATTAGCGGCGGACTGAATCTCATAAAGCTCAGTGTCGCTGTCGCCTTGCTTCAGGGCCCGGGTCAGCCGGTAGTCCAGCAATTCGTAAAGCTGGCTGTAATTCCGGATCCGGGGGTGGGTATAGCCGCTGGCCAGGATCCGGTCCAGATTCTGGCTGGTTAAAGTCCGCTTGTCTGCGGAATATTGCTGCAAAATCGTGTTAGTAGCCTTGCTTTTGACGACCTTTCGCAAAGAAGCACTGGCACTGGAGTAAGCCATCAATTTTTGCTGCATCTTGGGGTTGCAGCAGACCAGCTTCAAGAACTCCCAGGCCAAGGCGCTCTTATGGCAGTTGCTGGAGATGGCCCAGCTGGTGTTCTCCACGCTGGTGCCATTGACCCCTTTTTCCGCGGGCATTTGCCGGCAGTTAACCTTGAATTTGAAGGACCGGGTGACGTGGTAGGGGTAGGAAGTGTAGGTTCGGTACTGGGCCAGCGTCATCGGCTCAAAGGCCACCCGTCCTTGGTCAAAGAGGTCGTTGGTCACGGTCATATTGTGGGCCGCATTGTCGATTTGCTGTATCAGTTTTAGCGACTTTAAGACTTTAGGCGAGTTCAAGGTGACTTCATTGTCGCCATTGTTCAGGATCCGCGCTCCATAAGCCAGGTCGGCTTGGTACCAGCCATAGTCGCTGGTGGTCCCATATGTATGGGATTTTTGGGAAGAAAGCTGGCGGCACAAGTGGCCAAACATGTCTGGCGTCAGCTGCTTCCACGAAGTCGGCAGGCCGTTTTTGACCAAAAGGTCTTCATTGTACAAGAGCAGCTGTGGGTTGGCCTCATAAGGGAGGGCCAACTGCTTGCCGCCGTACTGGGTGGCTTTCACCAGGCTTGGGTAATAGTCGGACAGGTTAATGTGATCTTTGATCAAAAAGCGGTTCAGGTCCATGAAGGTCCCCTCGCTGGCCAGGGTAGCGAAGGCCTCGTCAGGTACCAGGATCAGGTCAGGCGTCTTCCCGGAAACGATCTTGCCGCTAAGCCAGTTAAGGTAGTCGTTCTTGGTGACCCCGGTTTCATATTTGACTGTGACCTGGGGATGGGTCTTTTCAAATTCTTTGATGGCATAGTCGACCATCTTGTAGGGCTTGCCGTTGGGCACATCCCAGCTGCTGCCAGTATAGACGCCCAGGGTCAGGACTTGCTTTTGCTTGCGGTAGTGGACAAAGGTCCCAGTGGCCAGTGAAGCCGCGATGACCAAGATGGCAAAAAAGAGATAGCCGCGTCTTTTACTTGTCATCGGGAATGTTCTCGCTCGTTACGCCGGTCTGGACAGCCCAGATGGCCAGCTGGGTCCGGTCGCGCAGGTCCAATTTGTCCAAGATCTTGGAGATGTAGTTTCTGACCGTGCCTTCGCTCAAGAAGAGCTTGGCGGCGATTTCCTTGTTGGACAAGCCCAGCCCGACCTGCTGGATGACCTGCCACTCGTGCTTGCTGAAATCGTGGGTGTCCTTGTCGTTGACCTGGATGGCATAGTTGGACTGGGCCATCTTGGAGAAGAGGGTAAAGACCTTCTGGGCAATGTCAGGGTTGATCATGGCCCCGCCGTGGTAGACCGTTTCAATCGCGGTATAAAGCTCTTTAGGCTCAACTCCCTTGAGCAGGTAGCCGGAGGCCCCGTACTTCAAGGCACTGAAGATGAAGTCGTCATCGTCAAAAGTGGTCAGGATAATGACCTTGATTTCCGGGTGGCGCTGCTTGACGTACTTGGTGCAGACGGTCCCGTCCATTTCCGGCATCCGGATGTCCATCAAAATGACGTCCGGCTCATCCTGTTCGATCATTTCCAAGACTTCCTTGCCGTTGGCGGCGGTTCCGGTCACCTCGAACTTGCCCGCCGCCTCCAGAATAATCTTGATGGAGTCGCGGATTAAGGTCTGGTCGTCAGCAATTAATACTTTAATCATGCTTGCAGCCTCAGCTTTCTAATTGTGCAAAAACTCTATTAAAAACTGGTTTAGTTCCTAGTTTATTGTTTCTTTTCTTTCTCTTTGGGGACCTCAACGGTGATTTTAAAGCCGTTGGCACTGTCAATCGTCATTTGCCCGTTGATAATAGCCACCCGTTCGCGCATCTGGGTGATCCCAAAGCCTGGCTTGAATTCCTTGGCTCCGGTCCCGTTGTCCTGGATTTGCAAAAAGTAGGCACTTTCACTTTCCAGGCAGTCGATCATGACCTCGCTGGCATGGCCATGGCGCAAGGAATTGGTGATGGATTCTTCAATGATCCGGAAGATGACGTTTTCGGTCGTCTTTTCAAAATCGGGCTCCTGCCACTGATAGTTGAAGTGAATCTTCAGGCGGGAGATGTCGCTGTATTCCTCCAGCATCTTGCGCAGGGAGGTTTCCAGGGTGTAGTTGGACAAGGCTCCGGGCCGCATTTGGTTCAGGGTCTTGCGGACCCCCTTGATCCCGCTTTTGACGGCTTGGGAGATCTTGTCCAGCTGGGTCTTGGCCGCTTGCGGGTTGATATCGATCAAGACCTTGGCGGCATCAACCCCAGCCGCAATCCCGGTCAGGGTGTGGCCAACCGTATCGTGAATGTCGCGGGCGATTCGCTTTCTTTCCCGGTTCTGGGCGATTTTTTCTGACAAGGCGGCGTAGTTCTTCAGTTCTTCGTTAGCCCGGTCGGCTTTTTCCAGAGCTTCTTGGATGTCGCGCTCTTCAGCCAGCAGGTACATCCCGTAGTAGACGATGATTCCGATAAACAGCAGGAGGTTCAAGGTCACCTGGAAGTTCTGGATGAAGGTCAGCCATGACCGGTACTTGTAAGGCAAAAAGCTGATATAGGTCGCCAGGCTGGGCATCTTGAAGTAGTTGCCTATGATCGCGAAGTCAGAGACTGAATACAAAAGCAGAAAGATCACGGAAATCGTAACCCAGAAAGGCAGGTGGTGGATATGGTCCATGTTCCGACTGTAAAGAAAGTAGTCAATCAAGACTAGCAAGAATATGCCATTATAGGTCATCTGCAGGCTTAGGTAGATGATGATGGCCAAAATGATTTCGCCAGCAAAATAGTAGACGGCTATCCCAGCCGAATGGGAGGCATGGTGGCGGTAGCTCATGAGCAGGATCAGGGCCAGCATCCACAGGTTGGTTGCCCAGAAGATGTGGATTGGCGACAGGGGCAGGCGGTTGAGCTGGAGCAGGAACTGGTAGCTGTTGTTCTGTTGCACGATCTGGTTGGAAGCGGCATAAAAAAGGGATGAATCAAACAGCACGATGCAGGCGTTGAGCCAAAGCATGAGCCGTCGCATCCGCAGCAGTCTTTTTAAGCGGATATTCATCATTGCCACCCCGTTGTGCTGTAGTTTCCGATATTGGCGCGGTCAATCACCTTGACTGGCGTCACCAGCCATTTGGCGATTGGCTGGTTGTTCAGCATCCGGTAGACCGTCTTGCCCGTCAAGCTGCCAATCGCGATTGGCGACTGGGCCGAGGTCGCGACCGCGTTGGCATTTTTGCCGATCAGCCCTTTCATGTTCGGCGCTCCGTCAACGCTGTAAACGGCAATGCGGCGCTTGATCTTCTTTGCGGCAATGGCGGAGAGGGCACCGACGGCGGCTTGGTCATTCAAAGCCATCACCGTATCGAACTTTTTCCCGTGGTCGATGAAGTCAGCAACCTTAGGCAGGGCGATTTCCGATTGTCCGTAAGTTTCCAGGCGGCCAACGATCTTGTAGTTCTGCTTGTGATCTGAAGCCGCAATTTCGTTGGTAAAGCCGTCAATTCGTTGAATAGCGGAAAAAGCCGTAGCCTGCTCGAGCAGGAGGATTTTGGCATTTTTCTGATGAGCCATCATATATTTGGCCTCCAGTTCGCCGGCCCGGTAGTTGTTGGAGGTAATGATGCAGTCAGCGTCATTTTTCCACTTGAGCTCCGTGTCAACATTGATAATCTTGATGCCTTTCCGGCGGGCGCGCTGGAGGGCCTGGTGGATTTTGACGGAATTGCCGTTGACCGGCGCGATGATGATCACGCTTACGCCTTGCTTGATAAAATCATCGATCTGGTCAACCTGCTTGGAAACCTTCAAGGCCGGATCCCGGGTCAGGAGTCGGTCGCCTTTGCGGTTGATGGCATTGGCGATCTGCTCATTTAAGACCACGTAGAAGTTGTTGTTCATGGTCATGTAAGTGGCCCCGATCAACCGCTGCTGGCTGATCCAGGGATGATAAAAAATGAGCAAGAAGACAAAAGTGACGATTGTCAGCCAAATTGCGGCATAGCGCGCCAGTCTCAGCCATATTTTTTGCCGGTCTTTCACTATAGTTTCCTTTCTATTTTTTTATTTTCTTCCTCTTGTATACAAGATGCTCTTGATGAAGCTTTACGTATAGTGTAGTCGATTTCAAGGGAAAAATGAAAGGCTAGGAGAGATGACAAATGTCACATTATGCATGTGAAGGAAGTGACAAATGCCATCCAGTTTTGCCCGGAAGTGGTTACATCTGACACTATGTAAGCGTTTTGCGTCTTGTTATACTTTAAGCAAAGTTAGCAAGGAGGTAAGAAATTGAAGTACGTATTTTTGGTATCGCATGGCAAGTTTGCTGAGGGGCTGAAGACCTCTCTGGAAATGTTCGCGGGCGACGCGGCTGAACGTGTCTTTGCGATCGGCTTGCACAACGGCAAATCTGCTGATGACTTCAAGAAGGAAGTCGAAGCACTGCTTGATGCTCACAAGTTTAATGATGATGACGAATTCATGATTTTAGCCGACTTGATCGGGGGCAGTCCTTTGACCACCTTCATGAATGTCTTCAACGAACATGGTCTGCTTGACCGCGCCACTATCCTGGGCGGGATGAACTTTACCATGGCTTTGACCGTTGTCGTTTCACTGGACGGGATGGACCGGGCAACCCTGGCACAAACTGCATTGGGCGAAGCAAAGCAAGCCCTGCAAGAATATAAAGTCCCTTCCTCTGATGCGGACGATGATGAAGATGACATTTAATTAAACAATGAGGAGGAAATTAAGATGTCAGTATCATTTGTAAGAATTGACGACCGGATGATCCACGGCTTGATCACTACCCGTTGGGGCAAGGAAATGCCATGTGACGGCATTATCGCGGTCAACGACAAGGCAGCTACCAACAAGATCTTGAAGGAAGCCTACAAGGCAGCTGCTGAAGGCAAGAAGACTTTCGTCTGGACGATGGAACACTTCTTGAAGGTGCAAGACAAGGTTTTGAACTCGAACACCCGCTACTTCTTGATTACCAAGAGTCCTTTGGACATGAAGAAGATTTTGGTTGACGAAGGCTTCAAGCCAAGCGACGTGAAGACGGTCAACGTTGGTCCAGGCAATGACCGGGCCGGTGCAATTAAGCTGGGCGACAACCAATCCTTCACCCAAGAAGAAGGGGACGCCTTTGAAGCAATCGAAAAGGCTGGCTACAAGGTTGACTTTGCTCTTTTGCCAGACCAAAGAATCGGTAGCTGGGACAAGTTCAAGTCTAAGTTCGGCTACTAAAAAATTGAATGATTTTTAAAAGAGGGAGATTTTAAAATGACAATCGGTTGGTTCCAAGCAGCTATCTTGGGTCTGTTTGCCTGCTTGTGCTCAAACTCATGTATGGCTGGTCAAGCTGTTGGTAACTACACCATCGGTCGTCCGTTGGTCGGTGGCTTAGTTTGTGGGATCGTCTTGGGCGACTTGAAGCTCGGGATTGCTTGTGGCGTGGCCATGCAATTGGTTTACATCGCCTTGGTTACCCCAGGTGGTACTGTTTCTGCCGACGTCCGGGCAATTTCCTACATCGGGATTCCTCTGGCCATGGTCGCAATTTCATCACGTGGCTTGAACCCATTGGGCTCATCAGCCGCTAACCTGGCCAAGTCAGTTGGTACCTTGGTTGGTACGGTCGGGACGGTTTTGTACTACGCCGTTGCGACGATGAACCTGGTATGGCAGTCATTCGGCTGGAAGGACGTTGAAAATGGCAAGCTGCACAACCTGTACGCTGTAAACTTCGGCTGGCCATGGGTTTCACACGCTATCTTCTCATTCCTGCCAACGATGCTGCTGACCCACTTCGGTGCGGCTGCCGTAACTGCTCTGCGTAACGCCTTGCCAATGGACGGCGTTCCAATGAAGACCCTGTTCACGGTCGGTGGGATGCTTCCATGTGTTGGTATCGCAATCTTGCTTCGTCAAATCGTCAACAAGCCAATGGACTTCATTCCATTCCTTGTCGGCTTCACCTTCTGTGCTTCACTGCACTTGAACCTGGTTTCAGTCACTGTTATTTCACTGCTCTTCGCTACGATCATGTACGAAGTTCAAATGGCTGAAGCAAAGAAGCCTGCCGTAGCGGCTGGCCCAAGCGACGACCTTGATGACGATGATGAAGAGGAGGATATCTAATCATGGACGCGACTAAGAAACTCGATAAGAAAACTTTGAGCAAGTCTTTCAACCTCTGGTTCTGGGGCGCTTTGACCTGCTTCTCACAAGAACATATGCAGACTTTCGGTTACATGTGCTCTATGTTGCCAATTTTGCAAAAATTGTACCCAGATCACGACAAGCAAGTTGATGCCATTCATGCTTACACGGCCTTCTTCAACACCAACCCAATGCTGGGTTCAGTCATTGTCGGCATTACTGCCTCAATGGAAGAAGCCCGCGCCAACGGCAAGGGCATTGACGGTGAAACCATCAACGACATGCGTGCCGGCTTGATGGGGCCAATCGCTGGTATCGGTGACTCACTGATCGACGGTACTTTGATTCCTATCCTTTTGGGGATTGCCTTGGGGATGTCCTCAGGTGGTTCACCAGTTGGTGCGATCTTCTACATCATCGTTTGGGTGCTCTTAGCTTACTTTGGCCAACGCTTCCTTTACTTCCGTGGCTACAAGCTTGGCGACCGCGCGGTTGAATTCTTGGTCGGCGCCCAAGGCGCAGCCGTTCGCCGGGCAATCGGGACTGTTGGTTCCATGGTTGTTGGTGGGGTTCTGGCTTCATGGGTTAACGTACAAACTTCACTGAAGCTGTACAACTCCAACGGCAAGGTCTTCTTGAACCTGCAAAACCAGCTGGACTCCATCTTCCCAGGCCTGTTGACGGTCTTGATCACCATCTTCTGCTGGTGGCTGATGGCTAAGAAACACGTTTCCGCTATCTGGACCATGTTGATCCTGGTTGCCATCTCCTTCGTCGGCGTTCTGGTCAACTTCTTCAACCCAGGTCTGTCATACTAATTGCTGAACAGCATTCAGTTAATTGAATTTATTTTTCCACACGCTCAAACACTTTAAACTCTAAACATTACTTTTTTCACATTTTCGTTTACTTAACAAGTCAGCCTGACTTGTACCATGAATATTTTTAAGCTTATTCCTCAAACAAGGCAATTCTCACATTGATTCAAATCGTAAACATTCATGTTTAGCTGGAAAGGAAGAACTCTGATGACTCTCAATGAAATGCGTCAAGGCTACGAAGGTGAAGTCGCCTATCAAAAACATATGCTCAAAAACCTCGGCTACTGGTTTCAGCTTTGCAGCATCGTCAGCGGCATTGGGATCGTGATGATCTACTTCTTCCACGCGAAAAATCTGTTTTTGGATGTTATGGGCATCTTGCTCCTGGCAGTCGGCGCGTTAGGAATGCTGCTCTTCGGCTATGCCGGCTGGCGTGGCCAACAAAACGTCAAAGCCGTCATCGACGACTATGAAAAGAAGGTCGACTACCTGGAAAAGAATGCTGCTAAGGCTCAGAAAAAAGCAAAAAAGCGCTAAAAGCGCTAAAAAAGATAATCAGGTATAAAGGCGCCGCGGACTTGCTCAACCGCGGCGCTTTTCTTGTGTCCAGATTTGCAGAAAAAAATCTGCCAAAAAGATTGACCTTGCGGGCAATTTTCGGTAAGATATTAAACGTTGGGTGACGCAAGTCGCCAACGCTTAAAAGATTGCGTTATAGCCAAGTGGTAAGGCAACGGTTTTTGGTACCGTCATGCGCTGGTTCGAATCCAGCTAACGCAATAAGCAAGCCAGGCCGCCGGCCTGGCTTTTTTGTCGTCTGGGGGCAAATCGGGTAAAATAAGACGGCAGGAAATTAAAGCAAGCATGAAAGGAACAAGCATGGCAGAAAAAGACGTGGAAGCGAGCAAGATCAAAGAACTGACCGACAAGCTGGAAGAGGAGATCTCTTTAAGCTACTATCTTAAGCCAGGCACGATCACGGTCAGCCGTGACCTGATCAAGGCCCTTCAGGATTTGCTGGAAAATCCTGAAAATTGGGAGGAAAATTAGAAATGGCTGATTGACTTTAATTTGTTTCTAAGGTATAGTTAGGGCAACGAACGCTAAGAAAGGAAATAGAACGATGAAGCTTACCAACGCACAGGAAAATAGCTTCTTTAGCTTTTATTATTGGACTTGACTTGCATCAGCGGATGCAAGTTTTACAGAAAACATGCATCTGCAGTTTCAGTAATAAGGCTTTTCTTAACGTGAAGTTGGAACTTGCAGGAAAATGATCCAGCAGGTTCCAATGATGAATTTGTTAGCCAATGTCAGACCAACCTGGGGATCATTTGATCTCCAGGTTTTTGTTTGTTGTTTTAGATTTTTGCAATCAGTTTTTCAGGAGGCATCTATTATGGTTGATTTGACTCAGCACATGCATAAGGGCGTTACTGGCGTAAAGAGTTCCGCGATTTTGAACTTTACCCGCTATTGCAGCCAATATCCAGACATCGTCAAGTTCACGGTTGGCGAGCCGGACTTCAACACGCCAGACCACATCAAGACCGCGGCAATCAAGGGGATCGTCGACAACCATTCCCACTACGCGCCGTCAAACGGGACGCCAGGCCTGCGCGAAGCCGCTGCTGCCTTCTTGGAAAGGCGCTACGGCCAGCACTATGAACCAAGCGAGATTATTGCCACTAATGGGGCGACAGAAGCCATCTACACGGTCATGTCCGCGATATTGAACCCTGGCGACGTGATGGCCATGCCAACGCCATTGTTCCCGCTCTACATTGCCGATGCTTCTTTGGAAGGGGCGGAAGTGGTCCAAATCGACACCAGCGCGACTGGCTTCAAGCTTACCCCAGCCGCCCTGCAAAAGGTGGTCGATGAATACGGGGACCGCCTGCGGGTCTTGGTCATGAACTACCCGACCAACCCGACCGGGGTCATGTACAGCCAGGAGGAATTGGACGCTTTGGCTGACGTCGTGCGCGACCGGCCAACTTTTGTCTTGTGTGATGAAATCTACAGTGAGCTCAACTACGACCAAGCGCATGCCTCAATGGAAAAGTCCCTGCATGACCAGGTCATTCTTTTAAACGGGGTCTCCAAGTCTTGGGCCATGACGGGCTACCGGATCGGGATCATGGCCGCCCCGCAGGCCATTACCGACCAGCTGGCCAAGGTGCACCAATTCATCACCACGACCGAGCCTTGGCCAATGCAGGACGCGGCAGAGGAAGCCTTCCGGAACGGGGATGCCGATGCCCGGAAAATGAAGGCCGCCTTTAAGGAGCGGCGCGACTACCTCTACCAGCAGCTGACCGAGATTGGCTTCAAGGTCATCAAGCCGCAAGGGGCCTTCTACATTTGGGCCCAGATTCCAGCTGGTCTTGACCAGGATGACGCGAAGTTCGTCTACGATTTGGCTGACCAAGCCCATGTCGGCGTCTGCGCCGGCTCCTGGTTTGCCAAGGGCGGCCACAGCTGGCTCCGCTTCTCCTACGCGACGGCATTGGATGAAATCAAGGAAGGTGTCAAGCGCATCAGGAAATTTGTCGAGGAAAACAGAAATGACGCAAACTAAAACAACTGGGCTTAAGCAAGCCACTATGAATATTTTGAACGGGATCGGGATGGGGGTCATTGCCTCCCTGGTTCCAGCCGCGATCTTGGGTCAATTGATGAAGGCCTTGCTGGGGGTGGCCCCGGCTTTTGCGCAGACAGTCATCAACATCACCACTTTTACTCAGAGTCTGCTCGCCGCCATGGCTGGCTTTTGCGCGGCCTACCTGTTCCAGCTGAACATGGTGCAGATGAGCTCGGTTGCCGCCGCGGCTATGATCGGGTCCGGAGCGGTCACTTTTAAAAACGGCCTGATGACGGTTGCCGGGACCGGCGACGTGATCAACATCGGCTTGACGATCACCGTTGCCATCTTCTTGGTCAAGCTGATTGGCAAGCGGCTGGGCTCGTACACGGCCTTGCTTTTGCCGATCATTATCGTCGTTGGCGGGGGCGGAATCGGGCTCTTGCTTCTGCCTTACGTCAAAAACGTGACGACCTTGATTGGCACGATCGTCATGGCCTTCACCAAGCTGCAGCCGCTGCTGATGGGGATCTTGATCGGGATGTCCTTCGCGGCCATGATCGTGTCGCCGCTGTCCGCGGCGGGGATCGCGATCGCCATTGGCCTGACCGGCGTTGCTTCTGGGGCGGCCAACCTGGGGATTGCCGGGGCTGGCTACACGTTAGGGATCATGAGCAGCAGCGTCAATGGGATGGGAACCACCTTGGCCCACTTCATCGGGACGCCTAAGATTCAAATGGCCAACATGCTGGAGAAGCCTAAGCTCTTCGTTCCCGTGCTTTGCGCCTCAGGTTTGTCCGGGCTTTTGGCGGCCATCGTCAACCTGCAGGGAACGCCAAGCTCTGCTGGCTTTGGCTTCAGCGGCCTGATCGGGCCACTGGCCGCCTATGCGAAGATGACTCCAGGCTGGGGCAGCCTCATCCTGTTAACGGTGCTTTACGTCGTCTACCCAGTGGCCTTGGGCTTCTTCATGCGCTGGATCTTCATTGACCGACTGCACTTTGTCAGCGCGGAAGACTTGCGCCTTGACGTTTAGAACTTGAAAAAGTAAAAAAAGTTGCCAAAAATTCTTGCACTTTAGCTGTTTTTTCGTTAAGATAATAGAGTACTTCAACGGAGGAATAGCGAAGTGGCTAAACGCGGCGGTCTGTAAAACCGCTCTCTCTGAGTTCGGTGGTTCGAATCCACTTTCCTCCATTGATTGCGTTATAGCCAAGTGGTAAGGCAACGGTTTTTGGTACCGTCATGCGCTGGTTCGAATCCAGCTAACGCAATTGTTCAATCGAACACCCAACCCGGAAAAGAACTTCTGCTTGGCAGAAGTTCTTTTTTTACGTGATATGCATTAAAGAAAGATTAAAGTTGGCCTGCCAGCTTAGGATGCAAAGAAAAAATGCGGTTCAGGCGGAAATAAGTGACTTTTGTAAACTTAGCCTATATACTAAGTATGTAGGTTATTTTTTGTAAGTAACTTGTGCGTTAGCGCGCTTTTGGAAAAGTGATGAAAGAGGACCAAGCAAAGTGAAAAAGAAGACGATTAAAATTTCTGCCGTAATGCTGGCCAGTGCTGCCCTTTTGGCTGCCTGCGGGCAAAAGCCGGCTAAAAGCTCAAAGGCCGTCATGAATACGTCCGTGACTAGTGAAATTTCCACCCTGGACTCCAGCAAGTACGGGGATACGACCAGCTCGGAAACCCTGCAGAACTCAATGGAAGGGCTCTACCGCTTCAATGCCAAGAACCAGGCTAAGCTGGCCGGAGCCAGCAAGGTTTCCATTTCCAAGGACCAGAAGGTTTGGACCTTCAGCTTGCGCAAGAATGCCAAGTGGTCCAACGGGGATCCGGTAACCGCCCAGGACTACGTGACTGGCTGGCAGCGGACCGTTGACCCTAAGAACAATTCTCTGGATTCCGACAGCTACCAGGTCATCAAGAACGGGACGGAAATTGCCGCCGGCAAAAAGAAAGCAAGCACTTTAGGGATCAAGGCCTTGGGCAAGTACAAGCTGCAAGTGACCTTGGAAAACCCGGTGCAGTACCTGCCGGACTTTTTGACTGGGGCGCAGTTCTACCCGCAGAATCACAAGGTGGTCAAGAAGTACGGGTCAAGCTATGGGACCAGTGCCAGCAAGCTGGTCTACAATGGCCCTTTCAAGGTCAGCGGCTGGGACGGGTCCAGCATCAAGTGGAACCTGGTCAAGAACCAGAACTACTGGAATGCCAAGCAAGTCCATGTTGATGAGGTCAAGGTTCAGGTCATTAAGACCACGTCGACTGGCCTGAACCTGTTCAAGAGCGGCCAGCTGGACTACGCGCCAGTCGATGCTGACTACGTCAAGCAGTATGAAAAGAACAAGGACTACCACTCCAAGGTCACGCCGACCAACGGCTACATGGTCTTCAACTTAAAGCGCGAGACGACTAGCAACGTCCACATGCGCCGGGCAATCAGTCTGGCAGTCAACCGCCAGCAGCTGGTCAAGACCATCCTGCACGCCGGCAAGGCCGCCAGCGGGCAAGTGGCCAGTGGTTTCATCTACAATGACAAGGATCAGGACTACCGCCAGGTGGCCGGCAAGATGGCCGGCTACGACGCGGCTGAGGCCAAGACGGAATTTGCCAAGGCGAAGAAGGAATTAGGCAAGTCCAAGATCACCTTGGAGCTGCTGACCAGCGACATGGATGCTTCCAAGCGGGTGGGGGAATACCTGCAAAGCAACCTGATGAAGAACCTGCCTGGCTTGACGGTCAAGCTGCGGTCAATTCCACTGAAGTCGCGCCTGGCGGACACCACGGCCCACAAGTTCGATATGGTCTACGGGACTTGGCAGCCAAGCTTCCAGGACCCGATCGACTTCCTGACGATCGGCGGCTTGTTCAACTTGGAGAGCGACTACAAGAATGCCAGCTTCTGGAAGCAGATCAACCTGGCCAAAACGACCTACGCGACCAGCCCAGCCAAGCGCTGGCAGGCTCTGGCTGCTGCTGAAAAGCAGCTGGTGGTCAAGGATGCCTTCGTTGCTCCGCTCTATCAAGCAGCCTACTCATACCTGCTTAATTCCAAGGTTCAGGGCTTCAGACTGTCTCCTTACGGAACGGTTGCCTACTACTGGGACGTTAAGCTCAAGTAAGCCAGCTGAAAGCATAACATATAGAAGAAAAAGAGAGTCGAGGGGCTCTCTTTTTCTCTTGCTTTTCGGTGCAAATTTTTCCTATTACCGGCTTTTTTGCGTACAATAGTATTTAGCTTTTTTAGGAGGTATACAATGACGAGATTTGTCAAAGTGGGCACTGGCGGCGGTGAGACGACCTGGCACAGGGCCATGCTGGACCTGCGGCCCGGCGACGTGCTGCTGCTGGAGCCAGGCTTCTACGCCCTGCCCCAAGGGAAGATGCTGGCGGACGTCACTATCAAAGGCTTGGGCGCCAGCCCGGAAGACACGCGGATTACCAGCTTCTTTCAAGTTGATGACGCCAGTTCCAGAATCGTTTTTGAAAATTTATGCCTGATCCCTTATAAGGACAGCAACACCCTTGACATCCCGGAGGGCGTCGACAGCTTTGTCATTTTCCGCAACTGCGTCCTGCGGGGAACGGGGAACAAGACGACCACCCTGGCTATCAGCGGCAAGGCCACGGTGGAATTGATCGCCACCAAGATCTTGAACGGGACCGTCTCTTTCTTCAAGACCGCGGACTTCCGCCTGGAAATGGCTGACTCGGTCATCGACTACGTTTCTGAAGAATTCGGAACCCTGTCTCTGGAAGGGCACGGGACGGCGATTATCAATAACTCCAAGATCACGGGGACTTTGAACACCTTCGATTACTGCAACGTTGAGCTGGACATCCATAATTCATATGTAGGCAACTTGAACATGGGGGGCAAGACCTGGCTCAACATGTACAAGGGCCAAACCGGCCAAGACAATTCCTACTCATTGTATGCCCGGGGCGACTGCTGGCTGAACATTATGGACAGCGTTTTTCCAACATCATTCTGCCTGGCCGACCGGGCCAGAGTCCTCTTGCATGGCAGCGACGTCTACAGCCTGCAGCTGAAGGACGACAGCCAGATCACGGTCACCAACACTCTGGTCCGGGCTTCAGCCAACTTTGAAGACCGGACAAAGGGGGATGCCAACCGGGTGACCTTCTACGGCAACGGGGACTACCAGTACTTTTTCTACATGATTGGCAAGTCCCGCTTCAAGGGCCGCAATCTGACCTTCAAGCCCAATGGCGCGCCAATGCTGGTCGGGGATGAGGCCAAGCTGGCCGCGAATGCCTTATACAGCAACGAGCAGCCGTTGGAAGTGGAGTGTGCCAACAAAAACAATGTGTCCATTCTGGGCATTAAGTGGACATTGATCAAAAAGTAAGGGGGCGAGCAGATGGCAAGACTGGTCAAAGTCGGGACTGCTTCCGGTGAAACGGCTTGGAACGAGGCCCTGGCTGATCCGAAAATTGATGACGTGCTGCTCCTGGAGCCTGGCTTCTACCGCCTGGACCAGCCCCTGGATTTGGTCGATCTGACCTTCAAGGGGCTTGGGGCAAGCCCGGAAGACACGGTGATCTATGCCAATTTTAAGATGACTGCCAGCACGCGCTACGGCACTTTTGAAAACGTGCACTTGATGCAGGCGGGTGAGCCGCTTGTGCGGCTGCCGTCCAGCAGCAATGCTTATCTGACCTTCCGCCACTGCTTGGTCGAAGGAAACGGCAAAGCGAGTGCGCCGGCGATCGACGCGGCTGGACAGGTCAATCTGGAAATCTATTCCTCCATCTTCAGGCAGGCCAGCGTGAGCCTGCAGGCGGGGAGCGACTTCAGCTTGGAGATCGCTGACTCCGAATTTGCGGGGGCTGCCTATACCCCAATCAGCTTAAGCGGGTCTGGCACGGCCTCTATCAATACGAGCCGCTTTGCTGGCGGCCCGGTGATGGTCAAGGACGAAACGGCCCAAGTGGAAATGGAATTGAACAAGGTCACCCTGCCGTTGCTGTATCTGCAGGGAACCAGCAGCCTGAATGCCGTTGAAGCCAATTTTACCAATGACACCTATGGCCTGCGCGTGCAGGACACCTGCTATGCCAACTTGCTCAACTGCAGTTTGCAGGGTGCGGTCAGCCTGGCCGGCGTCTCCCTCTTGGTGGCCCAAAACGTGGTCATGGACAAGCTGACCCTGCAGGACCGGGCCAATGCCATTTTAGCCGGCGGGGCAATCCGCCGCGGCATCGCGCTCAGGGACGTCAGCCTGGCTGACTTGAACAAGGTCAAGCTGGCGGCCAGCGGGGAGGCTGCTTTGGTAGAAATGAGCGGCAGCGCAGCCGTTACCGGCAAGGACCTGGTCTTTCAAGGGCCAAGCCACCGGATCGCGGCCAGGGACCAAGCCGCCATGGAAGCTGGCGTCTTGGCCAGCAGTCAGCGGGAAATCGAATTGGCCCTGACCGGTGAAGCCCAGGTGGAACTTGAGGGAGTTAAGAGTCGCTTGGTCTAAGCATTACTTTTTTAGCCAATGTCAGTTTTTTATTCAGATAATAAGTTCTTTGCCGGGACATCTTTATTTGAGATGAAATCTAGACCAATTTGTCTTAAAATAGGATTAATTCAACTCTGGGGGGAAAGCAGCATGCAAGAACCAATGTATATCAAGATCCACAATCAACTGCGGCGAGACATTGAGAACCATGTCTACAAAGTGGGTGACCGCATCCCAGCCGAGCGGCAATTGGCTGAGCAGTTCAAGGTGTCCCGGATGACCCTGCGCCAGGCAATCAAGACCCTGGAAGAAGAGGGAATCCTGGAGCGGCGCTTGGGCAGCGGGACTTACGTGGCCAATCAGAAGGTTCAGGAAAAGATGTCCGGGATCATGTCCTTTACGGAAATTACCCGGGCCAACGGGCAGACGCCTTCAAGCAAGCTGATTTCCTACAAGATCACCAAGCCCTCCCTGTCTGAAAAAGAGCGCTTAAAGATTGACGCCAGCGAAAGCGTCTTGCGGATGGAAAGAATCCGCTACGCGGACGGCGTGCCAATCTGCCACGAAATCGTGACCGTGCCCCACAAGCTGATTGAGCGCTTTTCCAAAGATGACGTGTCAGCCCACTTGTACCACACCTTGGAAGACAAGGGCGGCTATAAGATTGGGGATGCCATGGAATACATTTCGGCGATCGTGGCCAATGAGCAGGAAGCCCGGCTGCTTGACTGCAAGCGCGGGGAAGCCTTGATCACGCGCCGGCAGATTACCAAGCTGGCTGATGGGCGGCCATTTGAATATACCCGGGCTTCCTACGTGGGCGAGCGCTTTGAGTTCACCTTCAGCAAGTAGCCCGTCAGGCAAAAAGAACATCGACAATGACTGCAAGCGCGGGAGACTTTCTCCCGCGCTTTTTAGGTAAAAGGCGCGAATTATTTCCCGGGAAATTTGGGCTGGATTCGGATGTCTGTTAAAATGGAAGATAAAAAACAGGAATTTACGCAATGAAAAGTCTTTTATTTCGCCTATATTTGGCAATCATGAAGCTGCTGGCTCGCTTTCAGCGGGAAAATCCCCAGGCCTGGGTCATTTTGAATGGCGCCGGGCGCGGGGGCTCCAACGGCTATCTTTTTTACAAGTATTTGAAGCGGGAACATCCTGAACTGGACGTATCCCTGATTGAGCCCTGGCCGTCCTCCCACTTGCCTTTCAGTGCCTGGAAGAAAATCGGGCAGGCCAAGTACCTTTTTACTACCCACCAGCCCTTCAAGGTGAGGGGGAGTCAGGTCAATGTAGCCTTCTGGCATGGGATTCCCTTAAAGAGAATGGGGACCATGGCCAACAATACCAAGCGGGCAGACAACCAGCGCAACGAAAAGCTCTGGCACCGGACGGCCGACCTGGTAACTTCCAGCTCAGACCTCTATGAGAGTCTGATGAGCGCCTGCATGGGGATTGAGACGCATAAGTACCAGAAGCTGGGCTTCCCAAGAATCGACGCGCTCTTAAATCCGGAAGCAAAGTATGACAAAAATTTCCTTTTGACGGAATTCTTCCAAAGCAGCCTGAAGAAAGATCCAGCCGCCCAGGTCGGCATCTATCTGCCGACTTTCAGATATGAGCTGGCTGACCAGGAGATCATGGAAAGGATCAAGCAGGGCAACTTCCTGGCCTTTGCTGACTTTGACCTGGCCAAGCTTGATCAGGCTTTGGCTAAAAAGCACCAGTATCTCCTGGTCAAGCTGCATCCATATGAAATGAAGCTTTTTGCCAGCTTTAAAGTCCAGGCCAGCCATATCGCCTTTTTGAACAACGATGACCTGTTTAAGCGGGACTTGGACCTCTATGAGTTCCTCCCGGCCACTGACTTCTTGATGACCGACTTCTCGTCAATCTTTTTTGACTACCTGCATCTGGACAAGCCGGTCATCTTTATCACCAATTGTCTGGACCAGTACCAGCAGACCAGAGGCTTTCTGCTGGGGCCTTACGGCGAAGTCGTGCCCGGCCCCCAGGCCAAGAAGCAGGCGGAGCTGGTCCAGCTTCTGGCTGACTTGGACCAAGCGGCTGCCAGCTACCAAGCCAAGCGCCAGCGCTGGCTGCAGTTGACTGACCAGGTCGACCAGGGCCGCTCTTGCCAGGCAATCTATGACTATTTAAATTAGGTGTTTTGATGAAAAGAACTCTTTTAAATATCTTCTACAACGCGGTCTACCAGATCTTTTTGGTCCTGGTGCCCCTGATCACCGTCCCTTACCTGTCCAGGGTCTTGGGACCAACGACCTACGGGATTTATTCCAGCGTCAACAACACGGTCCAGTTTCTGATGATCTTCTGCGTGCTCTCTTTGTCCAACATTGGGGTTAGAACCATCTCCAAGGCCAGGGCCAAGGGGCAAAGGCAGGAGCTGACCGCGGCCTTTTGGGGCCTGTGGTACTTCCAGTTTTTGGGCGGTCTGGTCATGGTGGCCGGCACTATCCTGGTTTGCGTCATCTTTAAGGTCCGCTACTGGTTTTACTTCATCTTGATGATTCCCTACCTGGTCGCGGCCCAGTTTGACATTTCCTGGTTCTTCCAGGGGTTGGCTGACTTTGGCCGGGTCGTGCTGCGGAATACGATCGTCAAGCTGGTCAGCGTGGTCTTTATCCTGCTATTGGTCAAGTCGCCGGGCGACTTATGGAAGTACTTCTTGATCATGTCCGTTTCCACCATGCTGGGCTCCTTCGTCTTTTGGTTCAGCATCCGCCAATACGTGGGCAAGCCGACCAGGCATTTTTATAGGTTGGCGGAGACCCGCAAGGCGATCATGATCTTGATGATCCCGCAGATCGCTACCCAGATCTATACTTCTTTGGACAAGCCAATCCTGGGCCTGTTCCAGTCAACGGCACAGGTTTCTTTTTACGACAACTCGCAGCGGATCTCCAACATGCTGCTGGGGGTGATCACCAGCATTTCCCTGGTAATCATGCCGCAAATGGCCATCCAGGACAAAAAGACCCAGAAGACGGTTTTAAAGAAGTCCCTTGAGGCAACGGTGATGCTGGGAACTTTGTTCGCGGCCGTGGTCATGGTCAATACGCGGGAATTCGTGCCTTTCTTCTTTGGCAAAAAGTACATTCCGATGACGCCGCTCATGTTCTGGTTCACCTTGACCATCATCCTGATTCCGACTGGCGGGGTCTTTGCCAACCAGTTTGCCCTGGCCAACAAGCGGGACAAGGACTACGCGATTCCCGTCACGATCGGGGCGGTTTTGGAGCTGGCCTTGAGCTGGCTGCTGGACCGGCCCTTTGGGGCCTTGGGGGCCATGATTGCCATCCTGACCACGGAACTGGTCGTGCTCTTTCTCAGATGCTGGATCGTCCGCGACGGCTACGACTTCCGCTATACGTTCAGCGAAGTGCCAAAGTGCTTTGCCGCCATGCTGATCTGCCTGGCCCTGGGACTATGGTGGCCAATTCCGCGGATTGGCTCAGCCTTTGTCGACATGGTGGTCAAGTCCGTGGTCATCATCGCCGTCTATGCCCTCAGCCTGTACCTGTTCAAGTTTGACCTCAATGAAGACGTTGTCCGCGTCCTCAAGCGATACCAAAAGAAAGCGTGATAAAATGGCCAATAGAGCCAAGAGAGCGAAAGTAAACATTCTGGGCGTCAGCTTTGACAAGCTGACCATGCAGCAGTACCAGCAGGAATTCCTGGACCGGATCGACCGCCGCGAACCAACCATGATCGTGACCGCCAATCCGGAAATCGTAATGACGGCCAAAGACGACGCTGACTACCGCGAGATCATCAATGACGTGGCCGACTACGTTACGGCGGATGGAATCGGGGTGGTCAAGGCCGCGAAGATGCTGGACGAGGAAATCCCGGAACGGGTAGCGGGCTATGACCTGTTTACCTGGTTCATGAAGCTGGCTGACCAAAAGCGGCTCCGGGTCTACCTGATTGGGGCCAAGCCCGCGGTCATCCAGGCCGTGCAGGCCAAGATCAAACAGAATTACCCCGGCATCAAGCTGGTAGGGGCCGAGGATGGCTATTCCAAGGATTCTCTGGACCTGATCGCCGGCAGGATCAAGCAGACCAAGCCGGACATGGTTTTTGCGGCCTTGGGCTTTCCAAAGCAGGAAAAAATGCTGGCCATTCTCAGACGCGAGCAAGTGCCGGCCATTTTGATGGGCGTCGGCGGCAGCTTTGACGTCTTTTCCGGCATGAGCAAGCGGGCGCCAAAACTGTTTATCGATGCCCACTTGGAGTGGTTCTACCGCCTCCTGCGCGAGCCGACGCGCTTGGGGAGAATGATGATCCTGCCAAAATTCGTTCAAGAAGTCAAAAGGAGCAAGCGCAAGCAAAAATGAAGGTGCTTCATGTCAATGCCGGTCTGGAAAAGGGCGGCGGATTAACTCATATTGTGAATCTGTTGGCGGAGGCCAAGCAGGCCGGCCAGGACTTTGAGCTGCTGGTCTTTGCGGAAGGGCCAGTGGCCCAAGCCGCGCGTGAGCGGGGGATCAAGGTCGCGGTTTTGGGCGCCAGTTCCCGCTATGATTTGTTTTTGCCAGGCCGCTTAAAGAAGTTCATCAATGAAGGCAGCTATGACTTGGTCCACACCCATGGTGCCCGGGCCAACTTGTTTATGAGCCTGGTTCACCGAAAGCTCAAGGCCAAGTGGGCCGTAACCGTCCACTCAGACCCAATGATCGACTTTGAGGGGCGGGGACTGGCTGGCCGGATCTTCACTAAGCTCAATCTGCGGGCCATCAAGCAGGCTGACTGCGTCTTTGCCGTGACCCAGCGCTTCGCCAAGATGCTGGCTGAGCGCGACGGGGTTGATCCAGGCAAGCTGCACGTCATCTACAACGGAATTAATTTCCACACGGAAGCCCAGATTCCAGCCAAGGTGCCGCACCACCACTTTAATTTGATCAATGTTGGCCGCTGCGAGAAGGTCAAGGGGCAGGACCTCTTGATCAGGGCGGTCAAGCAGGTGGACGATCAGCGCTTGCAGCTGCATATTGCCGGCGACGGCAGCCAGCTGGACCAATTGCGCCAGCTCGTGGCCGACTTGGACATGGGCGGACAGGTCTTCTTCCACGGCTTTATGAGTCAAAGCGACCTGCAGGCCCTGTACGCGCGGATGGACTTGGCCGTTTTGTCCTCGTATTCGGAAAGCTTTCCCTTGGTCTTGCTTGAGGCCAGCGACAACCTGCTGCCGCTG
This sequence comes from Lactobacillus sp. 23-2, assembly GCF_044902225.1. Classification (NCBI taxonomy): domain Bacteria; kingdom Bacillati; phylum Bacillota; class Bacilli; order Lactobacillales; family Lactobacillaceae; genus Lactobacillus; species Lactobacillus sp. 23-2. The sequence continues at coordinate 21,910 of NZ_JAOQBX010000025.1, forward strand.
TTGGCCACGGATGTGGGGGACATGCATGAAATGATTCCGGACAAGCAGCATGGCCTGATCGCGGAAGTGGGCAGCGTGGATTCTCTGGCGGAGGGGTTGAAGCAGTACCTGCAGAAGTCGCCAGCGGAGCTGGAAGAGATGGCACTTTCGGAAAAAGCCTACCTGTCCGGCCGCTTTTCCCTGCAAAAGCAGCTGGCCAGCATCATGGCGGTCTATCAAAAGCTGATGAAGCACTAGCATGGTATGATAAATGATTCCAAAAATTATTCACTACGTATGGGTCGGCGGGCAGCCCAAGTCAAAAGAAATTCAAGCCTGCCTTGCTTCTTGGAAGCGGCGCTTGCCGGACTACCAGATCATCGAATGGAATGAAAGCAACATTGACCTGCATGAAAACAAGTACATTGAGCAGGCCTACGCGGCCAAGAAGTGGGCCTTCGTCTCTGACTACGTCCGGGCCAAGGCCCTGGAGCAGCAAGGCGGGATTTATTTGGATACCGACGTCATGGTCTTGACTGATTTTGACGACCTGCTTGGCGACCGGGCCTTCATTGGCTTTGAAAACCAGGATTATCTCAGCGCCGCAATCATCGCTTCAGAGGCCCACCATCCGCTGATGAAAGACATTCTCCACTACTATGACGGCCTGGACTTCACTTTTGACCAAAAGGATCAGATGGCTGGGGTCAACTCCTTGTCCGTCACCGAAATTCTGCAAAAGTACGGGCTGCAGCGGGGAAATTTTGACCAGACTTTAAGGGATGGCATCCACGTCTATCCCGATGGCATTCTCTGCAACCCCTCGCCTGAATCCCGTTCAATTCACCTCTTTACGGGGACCTGGATCGATGGCCGCCAGTCTTGGAAACACGGCCTGGTCGTCTTTCTTAAATTACACATCAAGACGCAAAAACAAGCGAAAATTTACTATCGCCTCTTTAGACGTTAGTTTTTTTAAGAAAAAATGCCAAATGACCGGTTTTCAAAACATGGACCGGTCATTTTGGCTATAATAGATAAGAGCTTTTTAGCTGCAAGCTGAAAACGAAGCACGTAATTACGAATTTTGAAAGAGGCACTCAGATGAGAGAACTGCAAAAGAAAATTATTGCTTATGAGCACGTTTTGCCAGAAATCGATCCTAAAGCAGAGATCAGAAAGACCATCGACTTTCTGAAGGGCTACCTGAAGGCCAACCCCTTCTTGAAGTCCTACGTCCTGGGGATTTCCGGCGGCCAAGACTCAACCTTGACCGGGAAGCTGACCCAGATGGCCATCGAAGAAATGCGCGAAGAGACTGGCGACGCTTCCTACAAGTTCATCGCCGTCCGTTTGCCATACGGCGTCCAGGCTGACGCGGCCGATGCCCAAGACGCGGTTGACTTCATCAAGCCAGACGTTGACCTGATTGAAAACATCAAACCAGCGGTTGACGCTTTGGTCAAGACCCTGGAAGACAGCGGCGTCAAGATCACCGACTTCAACAAGGGCAACGTCAAGGCCCGGGAAAGAATGGTCGTCCAATACGCGATTGCCGGCGCCAACGCCGGGGCCGTGGTCGGGACTGACCACGCTGCCGAGAACTTCTCCGGCTTCTACACCAAGTACGGCGACGGCGCGGCTGACCTGACCCCCTTGTTCCGCTTGGACAAGGGCCAGGGCAAGCAGCTTTTGAAAGAATTGGGCTGCCCGGAGCACCTGTACCTCAAGGCGCCTACGGCCGACTTGGAAGAAGACCGGCCAGACTTGCCTGACGAAGTGGCCTTGGGCGTGACCTACAAGGACGTTGACGCCTACTTGGAAGGCAAGGAAGTCAGCGCAGAAGCCGCTGACCAGATCGAGAAGCTCTGGAAGAAGAGCGAACACAAGCGCCACCTGCCAGTCACGATCTTTGACGACTTTTACAAGCAGCAGGACTAATGACTAAAAATGTCCTATTATGGCTTTAATATACTTTAAAATTAGCAATTTTAGCCCATTTTTGTTGAACTTCTTCAAAAAATAACGGCTATTTTAGATTTATCCAATCAGGTTTGCTTGTTTAAAAATGCTTTTTTTGGTATATTGAAATTGTCATAAGGGAGTAACAGCAAGCTTAGACTTGCGACAAGTCCAACAACCGGAGGCTGCGTTGACCTTCTGGACTTGTCTTAATTCGTGAGACTTATGTGCTTTAATTGAGAGGCACGTAAGTCTCTTTTTTAATCTAAGGAGGTAAATACTTTGGCTAAGAAGTATTACACCCAGGATATCCCGAGCGTCATTGAAGACTTCAAGACCGACGCCAACCGCGGGATCTCTGGGGATGAGGCCGCCAAGCGCCTGGCTGAGCATGGGGCCAACGCTTTGGCCGGCAAGAAGAAGCGTCCAATGTGGGCCCGCTTCATTGACCAGTTCAAGGACTTGATGATTGTCGTCTTGCTGGTTGCCGCCGTTCTTTCCGGGGTCGTCGCCCAGGAATGGACTGACGCGGGCATCATTTTGTTTGTCGTCTTGTTGAACGCCATTTTGGGCGTGATTCAAGAAGCCCGTTCCGAGGCCGCCATTGACGCCTTGAAGAACATGTCCACGCCGAGCGCGAAAGTCCGGCGGGACGGGGCCGTTCAGGAAATCCCGTCAACGGAAGTCGTTCCTGGCGACGTCATCTTGCTGGAAGCCGGGGACGTGGTGCCGGCCGACCTGCGCCTGGTCGTGGCTGAAAGCCTGAAGATCGAAGAAGCAGCCCTGACCGGCGAATCCGTTCCGGTTGAAAAGAGCAACGAAACCCTGCAAGGCGACGATATCGCCTTAGGCGACCGGATCAACATGGCCTACTCCAGCACCAACGTCACTTACGGACGCGGTGAAGGGGTGGTCGTGGCCACGGGGATGGACACCGAAGTCGGCAACATCGCCAAGATGCTGAACAATGCCGATGAAACCGACACGCCGCTGAAGCAGAACCTGAACCAGCTGGGCAAGACCTTGACCTACATGATTCTCGGGATCTGCTTGGTCGTCTTCGTCCTTGGGGTTTGGCGCAATCCAGGCCATGAGCCGATGAACGCCCTGCTCATTGACATGTTCCTGACGGCTGTCTCATTGGCCGTTGCCGCTATTCCAGAAGGCCTGCCGGCCATCGTGACCATCATTTTGGCCCTGGGCACCCAAACCATGGCTGACCACAAGGCCATCGTCAAGAAGCTGCCAGCCGTTGAAACCCTGGGCGCGACCGACATTATCGCGTCCGACAAGACTGGGACCTTGACCCAAAACCGGATGACCGTTGAAAAGGTCTACTACGACGGCATCCTTCATGAAGCCGCAGACGACATTTCCTTGGACAACCCGGCCATGATCAGCATGCTTTTGGCCAACGATACCAAGATCCAGGATGCCGGCGAGCTGCTGGGCGACCCAACGGAAACCGCCCTGGTTCAATACGGCTTCCACAAGACTTTGCCAGTCAATGACTTCTTGCGTGAGCACCCACGCGTGCAGGAAGTGCCATTTGACTCAGAACGGAAGCTGATGAGCACCGTCAACAAGTACAATGGCAAGTTCTTCGTCGCCGTCAAGGGGGCGCCGGACATGCTGCTGGAAAGAGTCAAGTACGTTGACATCAACGGCGACTTGAGCGAAATCACCGACCAGCAGAAGCAGTCCATCCTTGAGACCAACAACAGCATGGCCAAGCAGGCCCTGCGCGTTTTGGCCATGGCTTACAAGATCGTTGACAAGCCATATGATGACCCAACGACGGAAAACGTTGAGCAGGACCTGATCTTTGCCGGCTTGGTCGGCATGATCGACCCTGAGCGTCCAGAAGCCAAGAAGGCGATTGCCGAAGCCCACCAGGCCGGCATTCGGACCATCATGATCACTGGTGACCACCAAGTAACGGCGCAAGCCATTGCTGAGCGCCTGGGCCTGATTGAAAAGGGCCGCGACAGCGAAGTCATTACCGGGGCCCAGCTGGACAAGCTGAGCGATGACTACTTCACTGAGCACGTTGGCGACTACTCAGTCTACGCCCGCGTTTCTCCTGAGCACAAGGTCAGAATCGTGAAGGCATGGCAGGCCAACGGCAAGATCGTAGCCATGACTGGTGACGGGGTCAACGACGCGCCAAGCTTGAAGCAGGCCGACATCGGCGTCGGCATGGGGATTACCGGTACGGAAGTCTCCAAGGGGGCCGCGGACATGGTCCTGGCTGACGACAACTTCGCGACAATTGTCGAAGCCGTCAAGCAAGGGCGGAAGGTCTTCGCCAACATTCAAAAGGCTATCCTGTACCTGATGAGCTGCAACGTCGGCGAAGTTCTGACCGTCTTCTTGATGACCCTGCTGGGCTGGGATGTTCTGAAGCCAGTGCAGCTGCTGTGGATCAACCTGGTGACTGACACCCTGCCAGCCATTGCCTTGGGCGTTGAGCCGATTGAAAAGGGGATTATGGCTAGAAAGCCGCGCGGGAAGAATTCCAACTTCTTCTCAGGCGGCGTGGCCAGCTCCATTGTCTACCAAGGGATTCTTGAAGGGGCCTTGGTCCTAGTCGCTTACGGTCTGGGCCTGCACGCCGTGCCACATGGCACCAACCCGCATGAAGACGCCTTGACTATGGCCTTCTTGACCTTAGGCCTGATCCAGCTCTTCCACGCCTTCAACTCCAAGTACGTCAAGCAGTCAATCTTCCAAAAGAACACCTTTGCCAACAAGTGGTTCAACATTGCCATCCTGGTTTCAGCCCTGGTGATGGCGGCCGTTGAACTGCCATTCTTGACCAAGGTCTTTGCCGTGTCCGAACTGAACCTGGACCAATGGGGCGTAGTTCTCGGCATGGGCGTTTTGATGATCTTGATCGTGGAAAGCGTCAAGTTCTTTGAAAGAAAAGCTGACGCGCGCAACAAGTAACCAAAAATCAAAATCGCAAGCGATGGCGCAAACTTTTGTCTGATTAAGCAGCCATAGCTGAAACAGGATTCATGCATTTGCATGGATCCTGTTTTGCGTCTATCTATATGTTTGCCTATAATTAAGAAGCAACGGGCAGATAAGGTGCTAGGCAGGCAGTTGACAGAGAGCTGCTGTTAGCGCTAACATATGAGCGTGAAGAATGAGGAAAGTGTTAACTACTAGTCTCAAAATACGTAGTTAAAATGTGCTAACGTATTCAGATGGTAGTTTAATAGACTTATCCTAATAGAAAGGACGAGTCTATTTTTTATGTCTAAAGTCTAC
>NZ_JAOQBX010000026.1:0-26519 GCF_044902225.1 Lactobacillus sp. 23-2
GAGGCTTGAAGCTTGCACTCCAAGCCCCTCACTTCAGTGAGGGGTTACCATTGACGTAAAGCCTTTTTGATCTTTTTTTCGAAAAAAACGGCTCCGCGGAAAACCGCGAAGCTATTTTTCCAGAAATGCCTTGCTTTAAAAGCCAAACTTGTGATTGTGCATCAAGATCTTCTTGACGACGTCTTTGATTAAATAATACCCGACTGCAATTGCTACGGTTGCAATCAGCATAGTGGTCGTATAACTAGGATACATAAAAAACACGGTGGTTAAGGTAACGACGGCGATAATACCAACGACCGCGTCGGCAATTCTTTCACCAGACATAATTGTCACCTCATATCTTATGCAAAGCAAGCGCTTTCTTTAAGGCTATTATAACGCTTTTGCCGCGTGAATGTAACTAAAGAACGATCTCCCGGCCCAAGGCTAAGGCCCGCGCGTCCGTATAATGGCCAATATAATGCGTCCAGGCAATTGGCAGGGAAGCTGGGGTGATCTCTTTAAGCAGATCATAGACCGTGCTCTCCTGCCCTTTTTCTTCCAGCTCAGTGAAAGTTCCCAGGAGAATCCCGCTGACCTGGTCAAAAAGCGCCAGCTGCCGGCACTGCTCCAGCAGGGTGGCAATGCGGTAGACTCCGCCCCCATAGCTTTCCAGCAGGAGGATCTTCCCCGAAAAATCAGGCCAGTATTCAGTCCCTGCCAGCTTAAGCAGGCAGCGAAGATTGCCGCCAAGTACTTCCCCGCGCAGCTCGCTGCCACGCAAGAAAGTGGCCTTCAGGCATTCTGGCGCGAACTTGCCTGACAAGACCTGCTCATTGAAATAGTACTGTTCTTCACGTGAGTGGTCATAGATCAGGTTCCGCGCCTGAAAGTTGACGGCGGTATTGCCGTTTTTGACCAACGCGTTCAGAATCGTTGTCAAGTCGCTATAGCCAAAAAAGGCTGCCCGACTTTCCTTGATCGCTGGAAAATCGATGTATGGCAAGACAGTATTGGCCAAATCGCCGCCCGAGACGTCAAAAATATATGCCATGTCCTGATCCAGGAAAAAGCTGGTCAGTTCCGCCCCACGCTTCGGGCCACGCCCAGCCAGCCGTTGGTCATACAAATACTCGCTCTCCGTGACGCTCAAGCCAAAAGAAGCCAATACGCTCTTTAGTGCATTGACTTCTCCCTTGCGGTCTAAGGTCAGCGGATCGGAGCAAGCCGTCAATGCTGCTTTCTTCATCCAAGCCTCACTTTACATAACTATTAATATGTTTTCTTACTTTTTTCTACTGCCGCAGGCCTTTAGGGTAAAAGTTTTTCAGCTGCCCGCCCGTAGTCAGCTTGCCGAAACTGAAGACCTGACCCTTGGAGGCAACCAGAACGAACCCCTTGAGCTGACTGGCTGTCTGCAGGCTCTCCCCATGCAGGTAGCGCTCATATTGGTCCTCATCCAGGTCAACGACCCGGTCCTGCTTGACCTGGCCCAGGGCTTCCGCCAGCTGGTGGCTTGGCTCAAAGCGCTTCTTCTTCAGCATCCCCAGCTCCATCCCGTTGCTCAGGATCTTGAGTCCGCGCAAAGAATCAGGCGCAAGCAACGGCACGAATACGTGGTCCTTGCTCTTCTGCAGGCGGCTGGACCAGTTTTCAAGGCCAGCTGGCAGTGAGAGCCCCTGCAAGGCCTCGGTCACGTATTCCAGCTCTTCCCTGCTGATCTGGTCCTCGCGCCGGCCACACCGCTTCTTGCGCTTGTCCTGCTTGCGCTTTGCCGGCTTTTCTCCGCTTGCGGCAACAGAAGCTGCTGGCAAGCGCAGGACCGCGACGAACTGTCCTTCTCCTAAGCCGTCTTGTGGCCAAAAGCGGAAGCAGCGGGCCAGCTCAGGATTTCCGTTGCCCCATTCAGGCCGTCCCGCGGCCGTTGGCACGCCTTTCAGGTCCAGCTCCTCAACCGTGAAGCCATAGTTATCTATCAGCCAGGATACGATCGCTTCGTCTTCTTCTGGTGAGAAGGTGCAGGTTGAGTAGACCAGTTGCCCGCCTGGCTTGAGCATTTTGACCGCTTCTTGCAGGATCTCCTGCTGCCGCGCCTGGCAAGTTAAGACATTGTCCTCAGACCAGTACTTGATGGCATCTTCGCTCTTTCTGAACATCCCTTCCCCGCTGCAGGGCGCGTCGACCAGAATCTCGTCAAAAAAGGCCGGAAACTTGCTGCTCAAGTCTTCTGAGCTGCCATTTGTCACTAAGGCATTGGTCACGCCCCAGCGCTCCAAGTTTTCACGCAGGATCTTGGCTCGGGAAGGGGAAATCTCATTGGCCACCAAAAGCCCCTGTCCTTGCAGCTTCTCGCCTAAAGCCGTGCTCTTGCCGCCTGGCGCCGCGCACAAGTCCAGCACCCGGTCGCCTGGGGCGACGTCGGTCAGATGGGCCGGGAACATGGCCGCCGGGTCTTGGGAATAAACGGTCCCGCTGGTCCATTCCACGTCCTTGCCCGATATTTCACCGTAATAGGCATTGGGGATGCCAGGAACCGGCCTTGACAAATCATAGCTGACTGCCGCGCCTTTCTTCAGGCTGTTGATCCGGAAGGCCTTTTTGCTGGGTTCGTCCAAGGCCTTGAGCAAGCGCTCAGCTTCGTCCTCGCCTAGGAGCTTGGTAAATTTTTCAGTAAATTCTGCAGGAATTTCAAGCATTCTCAAACTTCTCTCTATGATTGTAGATATAAATCAGCGTGCTGATATAGGTGACGATTTCCAACAAAACGGCTCCGGCCAGCAGCATGGCCAGCATGCCGCGATCGCCGATATAAGCCCGCCAGACCAAAAGCGTGTAGGCAGCAACCCCTTCCAGGATCTGGAAGAGAACAAAGCGCCCGCTCTTGTTCAGGATAAAATTGGTCAGCAGGTCGCCCTGGATCCGGGTCCGCTGTCCTTCCCGCCACAGCAGCCAGGCGTCAAAAGCCATGGCCGCCATGGCCGCTATGGCCAGGGCCGCGATCAGCAAAGCTTCCGGCATCAGCAGGGTCAAGCGGCGCTGGCGATTGCGCTTGACGAACTCCGGCCACCAGGTCTTGCTGTTCAGATAGCTGGCAATATGACTGATGGCATCTTTAGAGCCATCGACGAAGATCACGTAGTTGCTGATTGACTCTTGAGCGGTCTCCTGCTTGGGTCCAGTCGTCAGGTAGTAGGTCTTGCTGTCTTGGTAGGGAACCTTCTTCAAGGTTCCAACTACGGAATAGTAGTGCCCGCCTAAAGTGACGTAGCTGTTGCCCTGGGTCGTAATAGTCGGCACTTCAGCTGAAGCCGACAGGGCGGCAAAAGTTACCCGGCCCTTAAAGTCGGCGGAAGCGAAAAAGCGCCCTTTGGTTACTGGAAAATACTGCAGATTCCGGTTCTGGGCCCAGATCAGCACTTCATTCTTCTCATATTTGTTCTGCAGCTGCATCTGGACCGAGTCCTTGGGATACTTCCGCTCAATCCACTTTAAGACCGTGGCAATGTCAGCCTGCTTCTGCGGCTTGACGATCCGGGCCTCCATGCTCATCCCCCGTGCCTGCAGGACCTGGTTGGCCAGCTGCGACTGCATGTTGGAGCAGACGATCCCAATCAAGGTCAGGATCAGGAAGGAGAAGAAGCTGATGATTACTCTGTGCCGCTTCATTGCTTCACCTCAAATAGCTTTTCTTCAATAAAGTCATAGGAAACAAAACTTCGGTTGATTGCCTTCATTGCCGGGGAATCCGTGAGAAAGTCCCCCCGCCAAAAGTCCGGGGAGTTGGTCGCGCCGGCGCGCTCTCCGACAAAGAGCAGGTGGGATTGCGGGGCAAGCTCGCGCTTGGCGGCAATCAGCTCCAGGTCGCTCCTGCCAAAATTCGGCGACCAGGAGCAGAGGATCAGGTCCCGGTCCGCATACTTCTTCACCGCGTCAGCTGCGCTGAGGCTTTCGACTGGATAAAAGGGCTCGCTCCCCGTGGCCGAGGTCTTGGCCCACTCCAAAGAGTCAGTCGCGACCACCTGCATCCCCGCTTGGCTTAAGGCCTTGGACCAATAGGCATTGCCCGCCATGACCTCCAAGGCCGTCTTGACGCCCAGCTTTTCCATAATCAAGCGGGCAGTCGTCAGGTTGGGCAGCGACCAGATCCCGTACTGCAAGGACAGGTACTGGCGGACGTTGTTGAGCAGGTTGTTCATCGTCTGCAGATTATGGAGCTGGTCATCAGGCGTCTCCCAGCTGATCTCCTCATATTCATCCGGCTCAAGCCCTAGCTTCTGCGGGGCGCGGTTTAAGACCTGCCGGTCCTTGACCGCCTGGTCGATCTGACAGATCTGCTTTACCTGGTCAGCGATTTCTTGATTGCGCAATTGTGCAGACAAAGCCTGCAATTTGTTGATGTATTTTGTCATAGTCAATTTCCTTACTAACGATTTTACCATTAAGCAGAAAAAAATACGCCTTGAATGGACAAATTCAAGGCGCATAAAGAAAAGACCCGCCCATGAGCATTGGGCAGGTCCTCTCATATTAAATTGTATTTTAATTTGGATTAATTGGTGGCCATGTCGGCCATTTCTTCATCGACGCCATTGGCGATCATGATTGCTTTCGTTTCTGCCTTGGCGGCTTCAGCCTTGCTCATTTGCACCGGGCTTGGAGTCTTCAGGCCAGTAGCCATGTCGGCCATCTCAGGAGCAACGCCATTGGCGATCATCGTGTTCATGTCTTCCATGTTCACGGTCTTCTTAGGAGCCTTCATATATATCAGCCTTCTTTTCGATAAATCTTCTATTTCTTGTTGATTATATTATAGCACGTTTTCAAAAAGAGTGACGCCGTTTTCATCCCCGTCAGTCCTAAATCCGCACTTTCTTCTTATCAAAAGTTTTCAGACCTTGCAGCCTGCTTTTTTGAAGAAAAATCTGCCAAAAGCAAAATCGTCCTGGCCTTTGACAGGCCAAGACGATTTCTTCTTTGATTACCTATTTGCATTACAAGGCTTCGGTAGCAAATGACCGGTTTTCCAGGCTGGTGAGCAAGGCATCAACCGTGTCCAGCGAGGTTAAGACTGGCACGTTGTGCATAATCGCCGTTTCCCGGATGACAAAGCCGTCAGAGTTGGATGAAAGGTCGTGGCCCATCGTGTTGATCGTCACGTCGACATCCCCTTGCTTGATGGCGTCCAAGATTGGCAAGTCCTTGGAGTTCTTTTCGCCGATCTTGGCCACGGTTACCACATGCAGGCCGCGGTCAGTCAGGAATTGGGCCGTCCCTTCGGTCGCGAAGAGCCGGTAGCCGATCTTGCTGAAGCGCTCAGCCAGCGGCAGGATGGCTTCCTTGTCCTTGTTTTCAATCGTCAAAAGGACTGAGCCGTTGTTTGGCAAATGGATGCCAGTGCCTTCAAAGGCCTTGTACAAGGCCTTTGAGAAGGTGTGGTCGCTGCCCATGACTTCCCCAGTGGACTTCATTTCCGGCCCAAGCAGACTGTCGACGTTGGCCAGCTTGCTGAAGGAGAAGACTGGCGCCTTGACGTGGATGGCCTTGCTTTCCGGTTGCAGGACTTGGGTGTAGCCCTGTTCAGGCAGGCTTTCGCCCATGATGCAGCGGGTAGCAACCTGGGCCATTTCAATCCCGGTAACCTTGCTCAAGAATGGCACGGTCCGGCTGGCTCTTGGGTTGACCTCAATGATGTAGACTTCACCGCCCCGCACGATGAACTGGACGTTCATGATGCCAACGCACTTCAAGGCGACGGCCAGCTTTTCAGTCACGTCCACGATCTGTTGCTTGACGTCTTCAGTGAAGTGCTGCGGCGGGTAGACGGCCATTGAGTCACCGGAGTGAACGCCGGCACGCTCAATGTGCTGCATGATCCCTGGCATCAGGACGTGCTCGCCGTCGCAAATCGCGTCGACTTCCCCTTCCAGGCCTTCCAAGTAGGTGTCGACCAGAATTGGGTGTCCGTTGGTTGCTGGCGGATTGTCCTTGAGGTAGTCTTCCAGTTCCTTCTCGTTGTAGACGATTTCCATGGCCCGACCGCCCAAAACGTAGGATGGACGGACCAGAACCGGATAGCCAAGCTCATCAGCGTACTTGATGACTTCGTCATGGTTCATAGCCGTCTTGCCGATTGGCTGGCGCAGGTGCAGCTGCTTGATGATCTCGTCAAACAATTCCCGGTCTTCAGCCCGGTTGATATCTTCAACGGTGGTCCCCAGGATCTTGATTCCGTGTTCTTTCAGGCCTTCTGCCAGGTTGATGGCGGTTTGGCCGCCAAATTGGACGATGACCCCGATTGGCTGCTCGATGTCGATGACGTCAAGCACCTTTTCCAAGGTCAATGGCTCAAAGTAGAGCTTGTCGGAAATGGAGAAGTCGGTTGAAACGGTCTCTGGGTTGGAGTTGATGACGATCGCTTCATAGCCCATCCGTTGCAGGGCCTTGACTGAGTGGACGGTCGCGTAGTCGAATTCGACCCCTTGGCCAATTCTGATTGGGCCGGAACCCAAAACGATGACTGACTTCTTCCCGCTCTTGTGACTTTCGTTTTCCTGGCCGTAGGTTGAGTAGAAGTATGGCGTGCTTGAGGCAAATTCAGCCGCGCAGGTGTCAACCATCTTGTAGACCGGGAGCAGCCCCTGGCTCTTTCTGAACTGGCGGACGTCTTCCTCGCTTTCATTCCAAAGCTTGGAAATGGTCATGTCGGCGTAGCCGTAGTACTTGGCCGTCTTCAAGCTTTCAAGGTCGTTTGGATGAGCCTTGATCTCGCCTTCCAGTTCAACGATGTGCTTGACGATGTCCAGGAAGTAAAGGTTGATCTTGGTCAGCTCGTGCACTTCTTCCAGGCTATAGCCGCGTCTGAAGGCTTCAGCGATGTAGAAGAGGCGGTCGTCTTGCGCGTGGGCCAGCTTGTCATCGACTTCTGCCTTTGACTTGTCGTCCAAATCAGTGCAGTAGAGGTCTTTTTCATCGATTTCCAGGGAGTTGACGGCCTTTTGCAGGGCTTCTTCAGCATTTCTGCCCAGGGCCATGACCTCACCGGTGGCCTTCATCTGGGTGCCTAAGTGGCGGTCAGCCTTAACGAACTTGTCAAATGGCCAGCGCGGAATCTTGGCCACGACGTAGTCCAGGGCTGGCTCAAATTCGGCAAAAGTCTTCTTGGTAACCGGGTTCTTGATCTCGTCCAAGGTCAAGCCAACGGCGATCTTGGCAGCCAGCTTGGCGATTGGGTAGCCAGTTGCCTTGGAAGCCAGGGCTGATGACCGGGAAACGCGCGGGTTGACTTCGATGACGTAGTATTGGTAGCTGTTTGGATCCAAAGCCAGCTGCACGTTGCAGCCGCCTTCAATGCCCAAGGCCCGAATCAGTTTCAATGAGCAGTTCCGGAGCATTTGGTATTCCCGGTCACTCAAGGTCTGGGTTGGGGAGAAGACAATGGAGTCGCCAGTGTGGATGCCAACCGGGTCGAAGTTTTCCATGGAGCAGACCACCATGGCGTTGTCAGCGGAGTCGCGCATAACTTCGTATTCGATTTCCTTGAAGCCGGCGATTGATTTTTCAATCAGGCATTCAGTAGCTGGGCTGAGCTCCAGGCCGTTGGCCGTGATTGAGCGCAGCTCTGCCTCATCGGCACACATGCCGCCGCCAGTCCCGCCCATGGTAAAGGCTGGACGGACGATGACCGGGTAGCCGATCTCATTTGCGAAATCAACCGCGTCTTCAACGTCGTGAACCGTTCTTGAAGGCGGAACCGGCTCGCCCAATTTCTCCATCAATTCCTTGAAGCGCTCGCGGTCTTCAGCTTGGTCGATCGCGTCCAGCTTGGTCCCCAAAAGTTCGATGCCCAGTTCATCAAGCAGGCCGGATTTGTGCAGGGCAATGGCCATGTTCAAGCCAGTCTGTCCGCCCAAAGTCGGCAAGATGGCATCTGGGTATTCTTGACGGATGATGCGGGAAAGTGAGCCCACCGTCAAAGGCTCGATGTAGACCTTGTCGGCGATTTCGTTGTCAGTCATGATCGTGGCTGGGTTGGAGTTGACCAGAACGACCTCGTAGCCTTCCTCGCGCAGGGCCAGGCAGGCCTGGGTCCCGGAGTAGTCAAATTCGGCAGCCTGGCCGATAATAATTGGGCCAGACCCAATGACCATGATTTTGTGGATATCAGTTCTCTTAGGCATTTTGTTTGCTTTCCTTCCCTTCATCAATCAATTTCATGAACTTGTCGAACAAGTCGATGGCATCCAGCGGACCAGGCGCCGCGTCTGGGTGGAATTGCACTGAAAAGGCTGGGTATTGCTTCAGCTGAATTCCTTCAATCACGCCATCGTTGATTTCTTTGTGGGTAACTTCAATCTTTTCCGGGTCGATTGAGGCTGGATCAATCGCGTAGCCGTGGTTTTGTGAGGTAAACATGATCCGCCCGGTGGCCAGCTCCTTGACTGGGTGGTTGAAGCCGCGGTGGCCGAACTTCATCTTGAAAGTCTTGGCCCCATTGGCCAAAGCCAGGATTTGGTGGCCCATGCAGATGCCGAAGACTGGAACGTGCTTTTCAACCTCGGCAACCATCTTAGCCGCTTCCGTCATGGTTGACGGGTCACCAGGGCCGTTTGACAGCATCACGCCGTCTGGGTGGTGGCGCAGCACGTCTTCTGCCTTAGCCGTGTATGGCAAAACGATCGTGTTGCAGCCGCGGGCTGACAGCTCGCGCAGGATTGAGTGCTTGACCCCGTAGTCGATCAAAACGACATTGCGCTTTGGACCAGGGTTAGGGTATGGCTTGGTCGTGGAGACGACCGGTGCCAAAAAGCCGCTGTAGTCATGCTCGCTGATCCGCTTCAAAGCTTCTTCCTTGTTGTCAGAGTCAACCAAGCAGCCCTTCATGGACCCTTCTTCACGCAGAATCTTGGTCAATTTTCTGGTGTCGACGCCAGAGATTCCTGGAATCCCCTTTTCTTCCAAAAAGTGGCCCAAGCTGTCACGCATCCGCCAGTTGCTGGCCACGCGGGCCAGTTCTTGGCAGACCACCCCGTTGCACTGGGGATCGATTGACTCATTGTCGTCCACGTTGACCCCGTAGTTGCCGATCAGGGGGTTGGTGAAGACCAGAATCTGATTGGCGTATGACTGGTCCGTAATCGCTTCTTGGTAGCCCGTCATCCCCGTCGTGAAGACGACTTCGCCAAATTTTTCTACGTTTGCTCCGAAGGCAGTGCCGGCAAAGACCGTGCCATCTTCAAGAACCAAATAGCGTTTCATTCTCGTAAACCTCTTTTTATGGTAATCAAATATTTTCGCAAGAAAAAAGACCATCCTGAACACTTCTAGCTCCGTGCTCTAAGATGGTCGCTTGTGGCAAACTTCAGGAAAGGTGCTGGCAATCCGCCCCTTCAAGCAGAATCCGAGCCATTCCTCCGATTTTCTCGAACGAAGGTCCACGCCCTTCTGTCCTTTGTTTGCAATTGACAAGTCCTTCTTAGCCTCACGGGACTAAATTTAAAGGTCCTTCTTTTGTTTTCTTAACTATATTAATTTTAGTCCTCCAAGTCAAGGGAAAAAGGGGCAAAAAACGGGAAAAATTTCTTTACAGATGAATCGTCCCTGGTCATTTTGTGGCTATATATAGTAGAAAAATCACATTTTTTACAAATCTGAAAATTGCTTACTTTTTGTTAATTATTCGCTAAAGCAAGTGTTTAACTCTTGCAATAAATGAGAGCTGTATTAAGATTAATTCTATATCTATTTCGAAAGGAGTCACTTATTTGACTAAGCATTATCTCAACTATGTCAACGGTGAATGGAAGGATTCCGACGAAAGCATCGAAATCTTCAACCCTGCCACTGGCGAGTCCTTGGGTACCGTTCCAGCTATGTCACACGAAGACGTGGACGAAGTCTACGCCGCCGCCAAGAAGGCTTTCCCTGCTTGGCGGGCACTGTCATACGTTGAACGGGCCAAGTATCTCGAGAAGGCAGCCGACATCCTTTACCGCGACGCTGAAGAAATCGGTTCAACCCTTTCCAAGGAAATCGCCAAGGGCCTCAAGTCGGCCGTGGGCGAAGTTACCAGAACCGCTGAAATCGTCGACTACACCGCCAAGGTTGGCGTAACCTTGAATGGCGAGGTTATGGAAGGCGGGGACTTTGATCCCGCAAGCAAGAACAAGATTGCGATCGTGCGCCATGAGCCAGTTGGCCTGGTTCTGGCCATCTCCCCATTCAACTACCCGGTCAACCTGGCCGGTTCCAAGATCGCTCCAGCCCTGATGGGCGGGAATGTGGTCGCCTTCAAGCCGCCTACACAGGGGTCAATCTCTGGCCTGCTTTTGGCTAAAGCCTTCGCGGAATCCGGCCTGCCAGCCGGCGTCTTCAACACCATCACTGGCCGCGGCCGGGTAATCGGCGACTACATCGTTGAACATCCAGCCGTCAACTTCATCAACTTTACCGGCTCAACCGCAGTCGGCAAGAACATTGGCAAGCTGGCCGGCATGCGGCCAATCATGCTGGAACTTGGCGGCAAGGACGCCGCGATCGTGCTTGAGGACGCTGACCTTGACCTGGCCGCCAAGAACATCATCGCTGGTGCCTTTGGCTACTCCGGCCAGCGCTGCACCGCCGTTAAGCGGGTCCTGGTCATGGACAGCGTCGCTGACGAATTGGTGGCCAAGATCATGGATGGTGTCAAAGGCTTGAAGATCGGCATGCCGGAAACCAGTGCCGACATCACTCCTTTGATCAATACCAGAGCGGCTGACTACGTGCAGGGCTTGATTGAAGATGCCGCGGACAAGGGTGCTGAAGCCAAGACGGACTTCAAGCGCGAAGGCAACTTGATCTACCCAATGGTCTTTGACAAGGTGACGACTGACATGCGCTTGGCTTGGGAAGAGCCATTCGGGCCAGTTTTGCCAATTATCCGCGTGCACTCTGTTGACGAAGCCATCGAAATCGCCAACAAGTCAGAATACGGCCTGCAAAGCTCCGTCTTCACCCGCAACGTGCAACGGGCCTTCGGCATCGCTGAAAAGCTGGAAGTCGGGACCGTCCACATCAACAACAAGACCCAGCGCGGGCCTGACAACTTCCCATTCCTGGGCGTCAAAGGTTCAGGTGCCGGCGTGCAAGGGGTCAAGTACTCAATCATGGCCATGACTAAGGTTAAGTCAACCGTCTTGAACATCCAAGAAGACTAGCATTTATCCTAAAATCCCCGTTCCGCGAACGGGGATTTTATTTTTGACGTCTTCCTTTCACTTTCACTTATTTCTAATCAGATTAATCTATTAGAAATTTTCCCTTCATAGTGATAAATTGGAGCTAACATTAACACGAGGAGTCACAATCTATGCCAATTACTTTAGACAAAAAATTAGCCGCCATTGATATTCTGCGCAAGGAGAACATCTTCGTCATGGACAGCGAGCGGGCTGAAACCCAGGCGATCCGCCCCCTGCAGATCCTGGTGGTCAACCTGATGCCAAAAAAGCAAAACACGGAAGTCCAGCTTCTGCGGCATTTGGCCAACACTCCCCTGCAGCTGCAGGTTGACTTCCTCTACATGGCCAGCCACCATTCCAAGAACACCTCAAGCGACTACTTGAAGACCTTTTACAAGACTTTTGCCGCCGTCGAAGAGAAGCGCTACGACGGGATGATCGTCACCGGCGCGCCGGTTGAGACCTTGCCCTTCAAAGAAGTCGACTACTGGGATGAGCTGAGCAAGATTTTTGAATGGTCCAAGACCCATGTCTACTCCACCCTCCACCTCTGCTGGGGCGCGCAAGCCGGGATCTACTACCACTATGGGATCGACAAGCATCCCCTGCCGGAAAAGCTGTCCGGGATCTATGAGCAGTCCATCAACCAGGACTCAAGCAACCCAATGCTCCAGGGCTTTGATGACGTCTACAAGTGCCCGCATTCACGCTACACGACGACCCACCCCAAAGACGTGACCGCCAGCAGCGACTTGGAGATCCTGGCCCAAAGCCCCGTCGTCGGCGTCTCGATCGCGTCCACGCCTGACCTGCGGCAGATCTACAGCTTCGGACACCTGGAATACTCCCGCGACACCCTGGCTCAAGAATACAAGCGGGACCTGCGAGCCGGCCTGGGCCCAATCATGCCGGTCAACTACTTTCCAAATGACGATCCCAGCCAGGAACCCCGGATGGTCTGGAATCTGGCCGCCTCGACCTTTTTCAGCAACTGGATCAACTACGCGGTCTACCAGGAAACCCCGTACGACCTTCAGCGCCTGCGCGAAGGGGTTCCCTTCCATGGCTACCTGTAAAGGGCAAAAACGCGCCAACCATCAAACAGAAAACAAAAAACAGAAAAAAGAGGGATGCAGCCAATGCTGGCTGCATCCCCCTTTTGTTTTGAATTCTAATTATGGAATCCTAAGAAATTAGGTGAAAGTAGTAATAGTCGAATTCTATCTCTTAGTCTAAGCCTATCTGATGTTGATAATCGTATATCTTGATTGCTTTTTCTTTTTTACCGGTCCACGGCTGCTAAGCCAGCCAATCCATGACCGCGAGCCTATCATGGTCAAAAATATGCAATCATTCAAAAATAGTAGTCTCGGTTGTGTTAGTTAACGCTGCTCTGACGCAAAATCAGTTTAGTCAAAAGCTGCAGGGCGTATGGCAGCCGGTCTGGCTGCTCCAAGCGGTTCAAGAGGACCTCGGCTGCCCTCTTGCCCATCTCATTGGTTTCCACTTTCACGCTGCTCAAGGCTGGATTGGCAAATTGGGCGACGGTGGTGTCGTTAAAAGAAATCATGCTCAAGTCTTCGGGAACGCGGACATGCAGCTCCCGGAAAGCTTTTAAGGCGCCAATCGCCATGGCATCGTTGGCCACGAGCAGGCTGTTCGGCTTTTCAGTCAAGCCGGGCCATGCCTGCTTGACGGCCTCATACCCCGTTTCTGAGGTAAAGGCCCCAACGAAAATCCAGTCAGGCTGATACAAGCCCTTAGCCTGGGCATAGCGCTTAAAATCCTGAAAGCGGAAATCGGTCAGGTTTTCCTTGTCGAACTGATCGCTCAAGTCCCCCGCCAGCATCCCGATCTTGGTGCGGCCGGTCTTTACAAAGTGGTCAACGATTTCTTCAACGGCGCTGCGGAAGTCGGAATAGACGCTCGGAAAACCATCCCGCAAGTGATTGCCGTCAACGAAGACGACCGCTTCTGGCAGCTGCCTGAGAAAGGCCAGCTGGTCGGCAGAATACTGATCGCTCCCGATCACGATCACCCCGGCATACTTATCCAGCTTCTCCCAGCTGGCGCCGGCATAAAGGAGTTCATGTTTAAGGCCTAATTCTGTCAGCCGCTCAGTAATTCCTAAGCGGATGGAGTAGTAGTACAAGTCGTTGATCTCTTCTTCAGGGTCGCACCACAGGACAATTGCTGCCGTCTTGCCTGTATAGCGCTGAAATTTCTTGGAAAGATGCTTGGTATAGTTCAAGTCTTCTGCTGCCTGAAAAACGCGCTTGCGGGTCTCATCGCTGACGGATAGAGTCGAATCATAATTTAAAATGCGCGACACGGTCGCTGGCGAAACGCCAGCCCGCTTGGCCAGATCCCGGATAGTAGCCATCTTCACCCTGCTCTTTTCTTTCGATTGGAATAAGGAATTTTTTACTAATTTTAATTTAGCATAATTAGGAGTTTTAAACTAGTCAAGTGTCAGACTAGCTGAGTGAGAAAGGCGAAATAGTAAAGTTCAGTTCATATGGCTTGCTGCTTGGCAGAAGATACGCGTCATGGACTGGCGCGCCCCAGGAATCATCGCCGCCAACGCCCATTTGGGCGGCCAGCAGCTTGACCCAGGAGTATTCGGAATCGGGCAGGTCAAACCAGTGATCAGCTGCCTCCAGCTGGGCGGTGCTGCATGGAAGAACGCTGCCTGAGAAAGGCTTAGTGGCAGCGCTGAAGAGCACCCCGTTCCCTTGCTGGTCGAAAATTGCCAGCTTGCGCAGTCCCTCCCGATTGCCAGTTTCTTGCGGGCGCAGATATGGCGCCACGTTGCCGGTGACTGAAGAAGTCCAGCTTCCTAAGAAGGAGCCGGCTTGGCGGTCAAGATAGTTTTCTTCTGGTCCCTTGCCGTAATATGCGAAATGGTCAAAGTCACGCGGCAGGGCCAGCTCCAAGCCAAACTCTGGCAGATCTGGCAGCTTGTCCGCACCTGGGAAGACGGCTTTGACGCCAATCGTTCCCGTCCGGTCAACCGTATAGGTGACAGTCGCCCGCAGGTCCTGACCGACCGGCAGCAGGAAATCATAGCTGATTTCCGCGCCGTTCTCGGTCAGCGTCACTTGGAAGTCGGTCTGCTTGGCAAACTTGCCGGCGTTCTCCCACATGGCCATGTCAAAGCCATAGCCGGCACCGCGGTCATTGTCGGTCAAGGCCCGCCAGAAGGTCAGGCGCGGCTTCTGCTTGATCAGTTCACGATCTGCATACTTGAGGGAAATCAAGCCGCCCTTGTCCTTGCTGAATAAGGCCTTGAGGCCATTAGCCCAAACGCCCAAGTTGAAGTCGCCGTTGATGATCCGGAAGTCAGGCAGTTCTGCCTTTTCCGGCTCTTTCACGCGCGTTTCCGGAAGCAGGTATTCGGCGCTGGCCACGACAAAACCACGCTTTGCCCAAGGCTGGTCCGTCTTAAGACGGGCATCCAGGTGCCAAACCAATTCGCCAGCCAATTCCGGCGTCTTTGGCAACGGCAGATTCTGTTTATCTTGGGCCACAATGTCTAAGTGATAAGTCTGTTCAGCCACCACACGGCCATCGCAAAGGAGGGTCAAGACGAAGTCGTAGTCGCTCGTGTCCGCGAAGAGATTGTCGTTCTTGACCGTCGCCTTTTCAGAGTCGATGGTCAGCTTCAGATTGCTGTACAGTTCTTTGACCGCCCGGGCTTTTGGGGAAGCTTTCCGGTCGGCATAGACGATGCCATTGCCGCAGAACTCGCCGTCATTTGGCCGGTCGTCAAAATCCCCGCCATAAGCGAGATATTCTTGTCCTTGGCTGTTCTTGGCTGCCAGGCCCTGGTCAATATAGTCCCAAATGAAGCCGCCTTGGTATTGCGGGTACTTCTCAAGTGCCGTGTAAAGCTGCAGGCCGCCCGTCGAGTTTCCCATGGCGTGTGCGTACTCACAGGAAATGTATGGCTTCGGCGGGTTGGATGTCAGATATTCTTCAATCTCTTTCGGCTTGGCGTACATCCGGCTTTCTACTTCAGTAATAAAGTCGTAGTCCCGGTTCCAGGTCACCCCCTCATAGTGAACGACTCTAGTCGGGTCGTTCTTTTTGATAAATTCGCCCATCCGCCCGATGTCGTCGCCGGCATAGCTTTCATTGCCCAGGGACCAGATCAAGATGGCCGGATGGTTCTTGTCCCTTTGGAGCATGTTGTTGGCTCTGAATATGACGTTCTCCAGCCATTCCGGCCGGCTGCCAGGCACGTTCCAGGAAGGCTCCACCTTGGTCAGCTTGTTCCAGCTCCCGTGGCTTTCCAGGTTGACCTCGTCGATCAAGTAGATCCCGTATTGGTCACAAAGCTCGTACCAGCGCGACTGGTTTGGATAGTGCGATGTTCTGACGGCGTTGATGTTGTGCTGCTTGAGGAACTTGATGTCCCAGAGCATGTCCGCTTCGGTTACTGCCCGCCCCCGGCGGCAGTCGAATTCATGCCGGTTGACGCCTTTGAAGACGATTCGCTTGCCGTTCAGCAGCATCAAGCGGTTCTTGATTTCGAAAGTCCGGAAGCCCAGCTTAAGCGGGACGACTTCCAGCACGCGGCCGCTGTCTTCCAGGATCAGCTCCGCCTTGTAGAGGACGGGCTGTTCGCTGCTCCAGGCGTTGATCTTGAGCTGGTCCATGGTAAAAGTGCCAGTCTCGGCAAAGTCATTCGTCTGGCTTTCATAGACCTGCCCGTCAAGATCATAAAGGCGCAGGAGCACCTTTTCTGCCTCGCCCACGGCCTGGTACTGCACCGTCAGCTTCCCTTCGCGGTAGTCATCATCAAGCGTGCTGGTCACGCGAAGGTCTTGGATATGCGCAAGCGGAATGGCATACAGGTCCACATCCCGGAAAATGCCAGAAAGGCGCCAGAAGTCCTGGTCTTCAAGATAGCTGGCCGAAGAGTATTTGAAGACTTCGACCGCCAGCTTGTTGTCGCCCTCCTGCAGGCAGTCGGTCACGTCGAATTCGCTAGGCGTAAAGGAGTCCTCGCCGTAGCCGACAAAGGTGCCGTTGACCCAAACGTACATGGCTGAAGCCACCCCTTGGAAGCTGAGGATGACCCGCTTGCCGCGCAAGCCCTCGTCCAAAGTGAAGTGCTTGACGTAGCCAGCAACGGGATTGTCCCGCAGCGGCGTCTTTAGCTTGGTTTCCTCGCTCCCGTCCCAAGGGTATTGGATATTGACGTATTGCGGCTGGCCATAGCCAAGAACTTCCAAATTGCTTGGAACTTCAACCGTGTCCATGCCGCTTTCGTCAAAGCCCAGCTGGTAGAAATTGCGATTCCTAAGTTCGGCGTTCTTGCTCCAGACCAGGCGCCAGGCACCGTTGAGCGATTGCTTCAGACTGCTTTGGCCACTTTCGGCTTCCGCTTCATTTAAAAAGAACCGGTGGTCCGAATGAGCGGGCAAAGCATTCACCGCGAATACTTCTGGATCGCTGAGCCATGCAAATTCAGGCTTTTCTGCTGTTTTCCCCATTTTTTTGCCTCTTTCTAGTAATGTTTTGCTTAATTGCTAGTTCTCGCTTACAGCCATTATCATATCCTGGCCGCTAAATCTTTGCAAGTGATTTTAGTAAATATTTTACTAAGTGGCAAAAAACTTTGCCCTAATGGCAGGCCTAGCAAAACGCTGCTGATTAGGTTGTTTCCTTAAAAGCACCCGTCAGTGAGCCGTGGCCAGCTTCGCTTTTTCCCACGTGGCCGCTCCTAGTTTTTGTGCATTGCGAAATTTTTCTAGTAAATTATTTACTAAAAGTGTTTACTTAAGACAAAATTCAAGCTATAATCCATCTCGTAAATAAGTAAAGCGATTACAGCAAGCACAAATGGAGGTATTTTCGTGAACCGCAATGTGAAATCCAAAGGGCTCATCTCCCGCTTCTCCTTCGCCATGGGGAACCTGGGACATGCCGCCTTCTATGGACTTTTGTCCAACTACTTCATTATTTTCGTGACCAGCGGGCTGTTCAGCGGCCTACCGGACACGATCGCCAACAAATTGATCTACCTGATCACTACCTTGATCGTCGTCGTCAGAGTCGTGGAAATCGCCATCGATCCTTTGATCGGGAACGTGGTCGACAACACTCACTCCAAGTGGGGCAAGTTCAAGCCCTGGATCCTGTCCGGGACAATCATCAGCTCCTTATTGATGATCGTTCTCTTCACCGGGATCTTCGGCCTGGCTAACAGCAATTGGCTGCTTTTTTCCATTCTGTTCGTCATCACCTTCATCACCCTGGACGTCTTCTATTCCTTCGCTGACGTTTCCTACTGGGGGATGGTTCCAGCCTTGAGCGAAGACAGCCGTGAGCGCGGGGTCTACACCTCTTTGGGCAACTTCACTGGGACGATTGGCTGGAACGGACTGACCATTATCGTCGTTCCTTTGGTAACCTACTTCACCTTCAAGGCGACTGGCAAGCAGGAAGAAGGTCCCAGCGGCTGGCTGGCCTTTGCCGTGATTATTTCCCTGCTGACCATTGTCTGCATGTTCATCACGGCCATCGGCACCCAGGAAAAGGACAACCTGATCCGCCGCGCGGCCAACAAAAAGAAGACCAGCATCAAGGACGTGCTTTTGGCCCTGACCCACAATGACCAGATCCTTTGGGCTTCCCTTGGCTACTTCCTTTTCTCACTGGCCAACGTCATCACTAATGGCGTCCTGTTCTACTTCTTCAAGTTCATCTTGGACAAGCCGGCATCATATTCACTGGTCGGCGTGGTTGCAACGATCATTTCCTTCTGCACTTCGCCATTATATCCAATCCTGAACAAATTCATCCCACGCAAGTGGCTCTTTACGATTGGCCAGGTCTGCATGATCCTGTCCTACGTCATCTTCATTTTCTTCAGCAGCAACATGGCCTTGTTGATCATCGCGATTGCCCTGTTCAACTTTACCTTTGCCCAGCTCGTGACGGTCTTGACCTTGACTGACGCGATTGAATACGGGCAGCTGAATAATGGGGAAAGAAACGAGGCGGTCACTTTAGCCGTGCGGCCAATGATCGACAAGCTGACTGGGGCATTTTCCAACGGCTTGGTCAGCTTCATCGCCGTCACCTGCGGTATGACGGGGGCAGCGACTGCCGCTGACATGACCTCAGCCAGCATCCACACTTTCAAGAGCTTTGCCTTTATCATTCCACTGGTGTTGGCCATCCTTGCCCTCTTTGTTTTTGACAAAAAGGTAACCTTGACTGAAAAGAAGCACGCGGAGATCGTCAACCAGCTGCAGGAAAAGCTGAGCGTGGACACGACCAGCGCCGGCAAGGCCGGAACGACTGAAGTTGCCGCTCCAGTCAGCGGACAGCTCCTGCCGCTCGCTTCTTTGCCAGACAGCTTCGTGCCTCAGGGCGGTGAAGGCTTTGCCATCAAGCCTAGCGAAGGCAAGATCTGCGCTCCATTCAGCGGGACCGTCCGTTTTACCTTTACGACCAAGCACGTCTTAGGCATGGAATCAGACAGGGGCTTGGAAGCCCTGATCCATATCGGCCTTGGTACCGTCAACCTGCGCGGTGAAGGCTTCAACAGCTACTACACCGACGGGCAGAAGGTTGAAAAGGGCCAGCTGCTGATGGAATTTGACCGCGACCTGATTAAGGAGCGCGGATACGATGACACGGTGATTATCCTCTTCACCCAGCCGCAGCGTCTGCTGCGCTTTGAAGACGTGGCTCCGCGCGAGACCAAGTCAGGCGAAGAGATTATGCAGGTTACCGTCAAGTAGTGAAATAATGTGACAAATGTGTTAAATAACCGCACCCCTCTTGAGGTTGCGGTTATTTATGATATATTCTTGTACATGAGTGCAGGAAGGGAGTGTTCAGATGTATGCGAAGATGCCGTCACGCCTAAAGGAACTGCGCGAGCAGCGAGCGTGGACCAAGACGGAGACTGCCAAGCGCTTAGGCGTTGGCACGTCAACTTATTCCAACTGGGAATACGGGCTCCGGGAGCCCGACATCGACCGGCTAAGCCAAATGGCCGACCTCTACGGGGTAACGGTAGATTATTTGATTGGCCGCAGCAACCAGCTGCCAACCGTTGATCTGGCTCAAAGCAAGATCGATTTCATGTACAAGGGACAGAAAGTGCCGGAATCTGAAATGAAGATCGTCCGCCGCCTCTTGAATTCAAAAAACGACTGATTTTTTATTGAGAATAAAAACTAAAATCCTCCACAATCGCAGCAACTAGTGATTGTGGAGGATTTTTTGAGGTTAATTCCCGAAAAATCAATGTCTCAGCTTATGACATTGGATCGAGCATTGGCAACTATTTAAGATACGTTTCCTTGAAGTCCCAGTTGCCTCGGGTGGAGTAAGCCTTCTTAACGTTCGGCCGAACTAGCATGACGCTGGTTGAGTAGTAAAGCGGGCAAATACCGGCATCATCAAGCAGAATATCTTCTGCCTTGCTCAGGTCGCTCCAGCGCTGACTGGTTGAGGCAGTCGTCTTTGAATCAGCGATCAGCTTGTCATATTCGCTGTTTGACCATTGCCCGTCGTTTTGACTGTTGCCAGTCGTGAACAGATCCAAGAAGGAAATTGGGTCGGCAAAATCGGCAATCCAGTCGATCAGGCCCAGTTGGAAGTTGTGGCTGGCCAAACGATTAAGCAAAGTCTTAAATGGCACGCTGTTGACTTCGACCTTGACTTGCGGCAGAGTGGATTCAACGTCTGACTGGATGGCTTCGGCGGTCTTCTTGGCGCTGTCAGTGTCGCTGGAAATCAAGGTCAGCTTGATCTTGCTCTTGCCCAGTTCCTTCAAGCCCTTAGCCAGGTACTTCTTGGCCAAGGCCTTGTCGCCGCTGGCTGGGTAAAGGCTCTTGGCGCTGCTTGAAACCAGGCTGGTGTAGTCTTTGCCGTCAACCTTGGTCAAATCCTTGGCCGTCAGAGTGTTGGCCGGCTGGCTGGCCCCGCCGTCAATCGTTGAAACCAGACCCTTGCGGTCAATCGCCAAGGCCAAGGCCTTGCGGATGTTGGCGTTCTTGACGTAGCTGCTGCCGCCCTTGCCTTGACCGAATTCCATGTAGAAGGTGGCACCCAGCGGAAGCGAGGTAAAGGCCTTGTTGTTCTTCAGCTGCTTGATTTGTGAAGAATCAAGCGAGGTCGCGTCCAGCTTCTTTGACTGGTAGAGGTTGTAGGAAGTCGTCGTTGACTTCTGCACGCTCCAGCTGATCTGGTCCAGCTTGACCTTGCCCTTGTCCCAGTAGTTCTTGTTCTTGACCATCTTCCAGGAAAGGTTGGACCCAGTCCAGCCTTTTTGAACGTAAGGACCGTTGTAAACCATGTACTTTGAGGCCGTCCCGTACTTAGAGCCAAACTTCTTGACCGCTCTTTCGTTTTGCGGGAAGAAGACCGCAAATCCCATCAGCTTGTTGAAGTATGGAATCCGCCGCTCCAAAGTTACGACCAGCTTGTACTTGCCGATGGCCTTGATGCCAAGGCTGGAAACTGGCTTCTTGCTGGCAACGATCTTGTCGGCATTCTTGATTCCCGAGAAGAGGTAGGAGTATTCAGATTCAGTCTTGGGGTTGACCGTCCGCTGCCAGGAGTAGACGAAGTCCTTAGCCGTCACCGGATCGCCGTTAGACCACTTATCGCCCTTGCGCAGGGTAAAAGTATAGGTCTTCCCGTCTTTGGAGACTTTTTCGGAAGTAGCTAAGCCTGGAGTAATCTTTGAGTCCTTGCCCAAGCGGTACAAGCCTTCAAAAGTGTTGGAGATCTGCGTGAAGGAGACTGAGTCAGTCGCCTTGGACAGGTCCATGGTTGGAATTTCTGACCCGGTGGTCCAGTACAGGGTCTTCTTGCTAGAAGAGCCGGCTTTTGAAGAGCCGCAGGCCGTTAACGCGAGCGCGGCCAGGCAAACGCCAGCCGCTTGGCCAATATTTTTCGGAAGTTTCATCGTCTCGTCCCCCTACTTACACTATTTTCGTCATCACAGTTCGTTAAAAAGATAGCTTTTAAGCTTGCTTTAATTATATTTTCATTTAGAAGCATACGCAAGTACTTGCAATCTTTTCAAGAATATTCAAAACTTTAGCAATTTCTCTTGGGGTGCAGACTTATTTTATTCAGTGATTTTCCGATTTAGCTTAATTTTATTATGTCAAAAAACGCCGCATCCCCGGGAAATCGGCAATGCGGCGCTGGCGGCTTAGATATTTATTTTTTGGCAAGAGTAAGACGGAAAGTCGTCCAGACGATATAGAGACAGGCGCTTGTCGTCAAGGCAAAAGCCATTAAGTTGATTCCAGCCAAAGCACCGCCCCGCGCTAGCAGCAGGACGCTGCTTATTGACGCCAAGATGGTCAAGGCCGGCACGACTCGCGCGTCAAGGCGGAGATCGATGGGACTGGTGCCCGACTCACTCGCGGGCTCAAAGAAAACTTTGAAGATGAAGAAGCTGCAGATCAGCATGCCCAGCAGCAAGACTGAAAGCGCCGCGATGGTGACTTTCGCCCAGACTGGCTGAGCCAGCAAGGCATAGCCGGCGGCAAGGATATTGGCAGCGGCAGCCGCCCAGCCGCAGACGCGGCCGATTTGCTGAAGCTTACGGCGGTCAATCTCGTTTGTTTTGCTGGTAAAGGATTTTGGGATAGGTGAGCGTTGGTACTTTTTATTTTCCATAAGCACTCTCTTTCTAATTCTCAATGTTTTCACTAATCCTATGCTCTTTTTGCCGGCTTTTCATGCCTTCTGCGTATCTTTTACGGTTACTTAAGACTTTTTCCAAAAAACAAAGAAAAGCCGCGTGTCCCTTAGGACGCGCGACTTGTTGCAACTGACTGGACTACTTGAAACAGAGCAGAAACATCGGTGAATGCCAAACCGTTCCGTCCGGGAAGGTTGCCTCGACCGTCACGTAACTGCTGGATTCATCATCACAGTCATGGTCGTCTTTAATTTCAAACTTGGTTTCCTTTGGCAAATCCTGGCAATAAAGTCTTATGGCTTTGCGGCGTTTTTCTTTGACGCTGGCTTATTGGCAGTCTTCTTGACAGCTTTCTTTCTGCTCTTTTGAACCGCCTTCTTTGCGGACTTCTTGACGACTTTCTTCTTGGTCGTTTTCTTAGTTGCCTTGTAAGCCTTGAACCACTTGGTCTTTTCCGGAGCTTGCACAAAGTAGAAGCGGCGTTTCCCCGGCTTGTACTGGCTGTTCTTGATGACCCAGCCGCAGCCTGTTGCCATAAACCACTGTGAACGGTAGAGCACAGTGCCTTTCTTGACCTTCCCAGCAGCGTAAAAGCGGTTCTTGGCTTCACACGAGCCGGTCTTGATCCGGTAAACTGGCATGCTCTTGGTGACTACAACCTTCTTGTTGGCTGCATCCCCGTATTCATAGCCGCTAAGATAGCTGGCTTGCACCGGACTAGCAGCCATGGCAGCCAATGACAAGCAGCCAATGAAGGTCAAAATTTTTCTGTTCATTCTGTTTCAGTCCTTTCCTCAAATTCGATTCTCTCCCCAAGATTAGAATACATAAACATAACAACTACTTTAACTATATCGCTTGCTGCCAAGCATGAAAAGGCTTTAGCGAAAAAAGACTGTCAGCGGCAGTCTTTCATATCAAATGTTATGTTAATCGTTTTTCTTTTACAAAATGCTCAGACCGATTACGGTCACGCAGGCTCCAACAGCCATGATGGCAATCCCCACACAAGCCATTTTCTTGAGCCGCAGGCTGCGGGCTTGTTTTTCCGGGCTGATCCGGGTCAGCGGGAATCTTTTCCGGTAAAGCAGGTAGGCCAGCAAGCCCTCTCCTCTTTGACCGCTGCTCAAGAAGAAGGCAGTCCCTTTGGGATGAGGAATTCCCCGCAGATCAGCATCCAGAGCCAGCAAATGGTAGAGCTGATACCAGGTAAAGGCGATTCCGACTAACAGGATGGCCAGGCCAATTAAGACAAGCAGACTCATTGCGTACTCCTCCTAAATTCTTTTAACGATGTCAAAATCCTTTGACGTCCACAATTTTACCTGATTTCCCATGCAATTAGGAAATTTCTCCTCCCCCTTGACTATAACCTAAGGTCACAGTTTACGCTTAAAGCAGAAGTTTAAAGAAAGCAGGCAAAAAAATGACAGAAGAACTGAAACGAAAAGTCTGGGCCTTTAGTTTGCCGATGATCAGCGAATTCCTGGTCCAGCAACTCTACAGCGTGGTTGACATGGCCATCATCGGCCGCTTCCTAGGAGCAAGACAGCTTGGGGCCGTCGGGAACGCGGCCAACATTATCATGCTCTTCCTGGTGGTCTCAGGCGGCTTTGAAATGGCAGTCGACGTGATGGTCTCCCGCCTCTTAGGAGCCGGCCGCAATCAGGAAAAAGCCGCCATTGCCCGTGACGCCCTCTGCCTTTCCGCGATCAGCGGCTTGATCCTGGTCGTCATCGCGTGGCTCTCCCTGCCATCCCTTTTTAAGGCGGTTTCTCTGCCTGAAAACATGATGGGGGATGCCCTCCTCTATGGCCGGGTCTATTTATTTGCCTTGCCGATCATCTACATCTATGACGTTGGCCGCGCCATCCTGATTTCCAATGAGCGGGCCCAGGTCTCCTTCTACCTCCTGGCCGGATCCAGCCTTTTAAACCTGCTCTTGAACCTGTTCTTCATCCTTGGCCTGCAGCTGGGCGTGCTGGGTTCGGCCTTGGGCACGGTATTGGCTCAAGGAGCAATGATGCTGGTCACCCTTTGGCTGTTGGCCAAAATGGACCGGCAGGAAGCAAAGCCGGTCTCCTTAAAGCCCGACCTCTCTTTTGAAAAAATTAAGTCCATCCTGCACATCGCCCTGCCGACCATTTTTCAGCAATTCGCGATTACCTTTGGCGCGACCCTGGTCCAAGCCTGGGTCAATCCCTTTGGTCAGGAAGCCATCCTGGGCTACGTGGCCATCGTCAAGTTCATGAGTCTGGCCCGGATCGTCCTGGTTGGCTTTGCCCAAACCCTGACCCTGCTTACGGCCCAGCTCCTGGCTGGCAAAAAGTTCGCCGCCGTCAAGGCCGTCTACCGCTACTGCTGCCGGCTCTCCCTGATCTACTGGCTGGCCAGCTCAGCCTTGTCTATCTTCGCCTGCCGCGCCTTAGCCAGTCTCTTTTTTGACCCTGGGCAAAACCAGGCGGCCTATGGATTCTTTAAGATCTACCTGTTTGCTTTCGTTAGCATCCAGCTCTTCTCGATCTTCAAATTTATGAATGAAGGCCTGCTCAGAAGCATGGTTTTGATGAAGGAATACCTCTACTGCAACTTGGGCGAACTGGGACTGAAGCTGGCCGTCAACTGGCTGCTGCTGGCGCCTTTAGGAACGAACGCCTTTTGGAGCGCGGAATTAGGCGCCAGAATCATCTGCGTCCTGGGCTCGGCCGTCTTAGTGATCAAAGAGCTGCAGCGCTTGGAGGCAAAAGAAAAAGCCGGCTATTAAGCCGGTTTTTTGCTGGGAAACATTACCGCGCCCGGCGGTCATGTTCCGTATCTTGATAGTATGCTGCTTTGGCCTGCCGCATGGCCTTGTCTGCCTCAAAAAGCAGCTGCTTGAGCTCCAGCTGGTCAACCCTTTGCTGCGAAATGCCCAAAGAGACCTGATAGCCTTGCTTTTACAGGTTCTCCAGGAGCTGATCGCACTTCTTCTCTACCTCAGGCAATGATTCATCCAAAGCCACTGCCAAAAATTCATCCCCGCCAAAGCGGACATGGCCAAAATACCTGACCAATTCATTGGCAAGCGCGATCAGCATGACGCGGTCAAAGTAGAAGCCACTGATCACGCCAACCGTGCCAAAGAAGACCGAATTCCAGGAATCAGCGGTATAGCTAGTAGGCGTCTTATACTCCCAAGCCAGCAGATTAAAGATAATCACCAAAAGCAGAATAGCCACTAGCTGCTTCCAAGGAGCAAGCACGAACATCGTGGGCAATAAGACCATAAAGACCATAATCGTCGTTGCTTGGCTGGACGGATTCTGCAGGGTCGTCCAGATCGCGTATACGGATAATAGCAGCGAAAAAAGCCAGACCAGTGGCCAAGTCGGCCAATTCCGGAACTTAGCCAGCAGGGTTAGCAGCAAGAGCAACAGGCTGCTGATCCCCGCACTGACATATAGCACTTCCCCAGAATAGAACCAGCCGGAAAAAGTGTTGGGAAAAGGCAGCAGCTCTTTAACTGAATCAAGCAAAGCGGAAACAATCATCGCCAAAAGAAAGATTCCTTCCCCAAACAGGAGCATTTTCAGGTTGCTCTGATTAACTCGCTCCTTAACGGCTAAGTATTCGTTCTCCTCCAGGCCCGCATAGCATAGATAGTTCCATATTTTACTGTGGCTTTTCATTCTTGTGATGCATATCTAACCTTAAAAAAAGCGGGCTATTAACAACTAATACACTTCAATATGAACATAAGCCTGTTGGGCAGCAGCTTGCCTGAATAGCTCAATCAGTCTGCTTAACACCTGTTCAGCTTGTGCTGTTTCAAGGTGCTTGCCTTGATAGTGCTTCAAATCCTGTAAATATTCTACAGCGTCGACATCTGCCTCATCTTCATCCCATGGGCCTTCAAGCTGATTATAATCACGGGTCATGCCGTGCCAGCCTTTACCATCTAAAGGCGGCTTACCAACAATCTGAAAAATGTACCCATCCCAGATATGCAAACATAGACCTGCATAAGTAAAGGTCACTTCTCCTTCACCTTCGAAACCTTTATAATAGGTAAAATCATTTTTTATCTGACCAGTGTCCATTGTCCAGCAATCTCCTTTGTTCTTTAGTTAATCTATTTGCCGTCTTGGCATCTATGCTTGCTTGCCACATTTCAAATGGTACCCATTTCTTTCCAGTAGCAGATTTAACAAGAACTTCATCGACCGGTGGCCTAGCATTATTGCCAAATCCAACACCAGCCTTATGTCTACGCACTTGCCATGTGTTTCCTTCAGTAATTGGTGCCCCGGGCGTCCTAGTATGCCAACGTACCTCATACTTATAACCATCAGCACGCCAGTTATACTTTACTTGATTATAACCATTCTTTTTCTGGTCTTTAATCTTAGCAAAAGAAGGAGTCTCTATAGATGCGCTTTGAGACAGGACATTTCTGATATATTCTTTGACATCTTCTTTTTTCTTTGTCAAAATCCTTTGACAGCCGGGATATTACAGTAATTTTCTAGGAAATTACTCTGTTTTTGTCCACCTTTGATCAAATACAAAAACACAGCACCCCCTTCTCGAAGGATGATATGACCCCCGAAATTAGGACACTAATTTCGGGGGTTATTTTCATGACTAAA
>NZ_JAOQBX010000027.1:0-25911 GCF_044902225.1 Lactobacillus sp. 23-2
CTCGGAAGAAGCCTTAAGTCCCTTAGTTAATTTACACACGTTTTTATACAGAACCAAAACTAATAGAACACCGCGGAAATTGCTGTAATTTATGCTCCCAGTACTCATGGCTAAACCATTCTCACCCTTCATGGCGTCCTGTGGTTCAAGCGGCGCCATGTCATTTCTCGTCATTCCATGGTTTCAGGAGTCGCGCGTTCTGTCAGGAGAAATAGTTTTTAGATAGCAGGCTGGATTTGGATTGAAGGCGCGAAAGGCCCGAGCATCGATGCCTGGGCCTTTTTGCCGTCCGCGCTTGCTTGCTGATATTCTATAACATGGCTGCTTTAAAAGGTGAGCAAAAGGCACCACTTTGTCTGCCGGCGTGCTATAGTTGTTTCAGCAATCTGTCTTGAATCAGCAAAGAAAGGGGAAAGCAGCAAGCACATTCCGGTCGTAATTTTTTGGCTTTTGCTCCTTTTTGTTATCTATAAAAGCTTTTTTAGCCGCTAAAGGGGCAAAAAAACTTGTAATTTTGCTAACGCTTTTAAAAAAGAGTAAAAATGTGCTAAAGATTAAACTTAGCTCTAAGGATGCCAGTCTCAACTGGCATCCTTTTTTGCTTAGCGCACCCGCAAAAATAGACCAATTCGCTGCTTGGGCCAAAATTTTTGCCGAACGGAAGCTAAAGCTGGCCCAAGACCATCATACGAATATAGCAAATAGCACATGCATAAAAGCGCTAACAATAAGGATTCAGCCAAGTCTATGTGAAAACAGGGCTGGCCGATCGAAAGCGCTTAACGTTCGTATTTTCAATCCTATGAAAAATAAATAATAAAATGAAAGGCCCTATATACAAAAACAAAAGCTTTCTAATGCTAAAAAACGATATTCGCAATTTCCTTAAGAAATTTACGTTAAGCACCGTCTTAGATGGGATCAAAGTCGGCGCTAATTTT
This sequence comes from Lactobacillus sp. 23-2, assembly GCF_044902225.1. Classification (NCBI taxonomy): domain Bacteria; kingdom Bacillati; phylum Bacillota; class Bacilli; order Lactobacillales; family Lactobacillaceae; genus Lactobacillus; species Lactobacillus sp. 23-2. The sequence goes on from NZ_JAOQBX010000027.1 coordinate 942, forward strand.
ATTCTTTTTAATAAAATGATTTTAGATAGTGAAAAATTTCCGAAATGCATTATAATGTAAGTGAGCGAAAAACGCTTACAGCAATTTATAATTTATTTAATAGAGTTATAGGAAAAACGAGATTTTTTGGAACAGAAAGTGGGGTATGAAATGGACGAGCTGGATCAACATCTCCAGAATTTTGTAAACGGCAATGAGCTGCATTTGCAAGATTACTTAGGCTGCCATGCTGATGGGAATGGCTATACCTTTAGAGTCTGGGCACCACATGCCCAGCAAGTCTGGCTGGTCGGCGACTTCAATAATTGGGATAAGAGTCTGCCAATGTCCAAGGATGCCTATGGGGTTTGGTCAGCATACAGCGACCAGGCCCAGGTTGGCCAACTGTACAAATTCCTGGTCAAGCAGGCATCTGGCAAGGAGATCATGAAGATCGATCCGCTGGCGCTAGAATTTGAAAAGCGTCCTGGCAACGCTGCCGTGATTGTGAATCATGAGCCCAAGCATTGGACTGACGGCGCCTGGTTTGGCTGGCACAAGCGGTCAAACCACTTCGCGCGGCCAATCAACATTTATGAGGTGCACGTCAATTCCTGGAAGCAGCATGAGGATGGCTCCTTGTATACGTTGAAAGACTTGCAGAAGGAACTGATTCCTTACGTCAAGGAGCAGGGCTTCAACTACATTGAGTTCCTGCCGCTGACGGCGCACCCGCTGGACGCCTCCTGGGGCTACCAGACGACTGGCTACTTTGCCTTGGAGCACGCCTATGGGCAGCCAAGAGACCTGCAGGACTTCGTGGAAGCCTGCCACAAGGAAAACATCGGGGTTTTGACGGACTGGGTGCCAGGCCACTTCTGCATCAACAATGATGCCCTGGCCTACTACGACGGAACGCCGACCTATGAGTTTAGCGAAAAGTGGCGCGCTGAAAACAAGGGCTGGGGGGCTTTGAACTTTGACTTGGGGAAGCCGCAAGTTCAATCCTTCCTCCTCTCCAGTGCCCTCTTCTGGCTGGACTACTACCACTTGGACGGCTTGCGGGTCGACGCGGTCTCCAACATGCTGTACCGCGACTACGACCGCGGACCGGGCGAATGGACGCCTGACCAGTACGGCGGCAACCGGAACATTGAAGGGATCGAATTCCTCCACAAGTTCAACACGACCTTGAAGGGAATTCACCCAGAGCGGCTCTTGATCGCTGAGGAAAGCTCAGCCCAAGTCAAGATTACCGGCCGGGTGGAAGACGGCGGCCTGGGCTTTGACTACAAGTGGAACATGGGCTGGATGAACGACATTTTGACCTTTTACTCAATGGACCCATTGTTCAGAAAGGACAACTTCAACCTGTCGACCTTCTCCTTCATGTACCGCATGAGCGAGAACTTCATTTTGCCTTTGTCGCACGACGAAGTCGTTCACGGCAAGCGGAGCCTGATGAACAAGATGTTCGGCGACCGGCCGGCCCAATTCGACCAGCTGCGCAATCTGAACACCCTGCTGATGACCTACCCGGGCAAGAAATTGCTCTTTATGGGCGGGGAATTCGGCCAATATCTGGAATGGCGCTACAATGAAGGCTTGGAATGGTCTGAATTGAGTGATGACTTCAACGCCAAGATGCTGAAGTTCAACCGGAGCTTGAACCACTTCTACTTGAACGAGCCAGCCCTGTGGCAATTGGAGCAGGAAGACCGCTCCGTTGAAATCATTGATGCCGACAACCGGGATCAGTCAGTCTTGTCCTTTATCCGTCAAGGGAAGGTACGGCACGACTTTGTCATTGTCCTGCTGAACTTCACGCCAGTTGAACGCAAGAGCTTCTCAATCGGGGTCCCATATCCGGGCTCATATAAAGAAGTCTTGAACTCGGCTTGGGCAGAGTTTGGCGGCTCGTCAATGGCAAAGCCGCAGAAGGTTAAGACCAGAGAAGAAAAATTCAAGAATTATGACTACCAGATCACTGTGGATCTCCCAGGATTCAGTGCCATGATTCTGCAGCCTGACAAGGTTACTATCAAGAGAAAGCGTTCCAAGAAGCACGGCAAGTAGCTTGGACGCGAGAGATGAGAAATATAGGGAAGGGACTTACCATGAGTACAAAAATGCTAGGTATCATTTTAGCCGGCGGCAAAGGGACTAGACTTGGCAAGCTGACCGCGAATCAGGCCAAGCCAGCCGTACCATTCGGGGGTCGGTACCGGATTATCGACTTTCCGCTGAGCAACTGCGCCAATTCTGGCGTCCGCAACGTCGGCGTTATTACGCAATATGAACCACTCCGTTTGAACAACCACATCGGCAATGGTTCTTCATGGGGGCTGGACGGCCTGAACGCTTCAGCCACGATTCTGCAGCCATACACTGACAATGGCGGCTCCAAGTGGTTTGAAGGCACGGCCCACGCCATCTACCAAAACATCGACTACATCGACAGCCAGGATCCGGAATACGTGCTGGTGCTTTCCGGGGACCACATCTACAAGATGGACTACGATGACATGCTCGAAGAGCACGAAAAGAACCACGCTTCCCTGACGGTCGCCGTAATCGACGTGCCTTGGGAAGAAGCACCCCGCTTCGGGATCATGAACACCGACTCATCCGGCCGGATCATCGAATTCGAAGAAAAGCCAGCCAAGCCAAAGTCAAACCACGCTTCAATGGGGATCTATATCTTCAATTGGAAGCGGCTGCGCGAAGTCTTGACTGCAGGCTTTGCAACCGCTGACGACATGGTCGACTTCGGGAAGAACGTCATTCCTTACTACCTAAAGAGCGACGAAAGAGTCTTCTCTTACCAGTTTGACGGCTACTGGAAGGACGTTGGGACCATCGACTCCTTGTGGCAAGCCAACATGGAATTCCTGGACGGCACTGACGGCCTGAACCTGGATGACCGCAGCTGGCGGATCTACTCCAAGAACACGATCGATCCACCACAAATGATCACTGACAATGCTGATGTCGAAAACTCAATGATCGTGGACGGCTGCTACATTGACGGGACCATCAAGCACTCAATTATTTCTGGCAACGTCGATGTGCAGCGCGGCTCAGTCATTGAAGACTCAGTCATCATGCCAGGCGCCAAGATCGGCAAGAACGTCACGATCAAGAAGGCGATCGTCGGCGAAGACGCCATCATTGGCGACGGGTCAGTTGTTGAAGAAGAAGACGGGAAGATTGCCGTAGTCGGCAACCATGAAAAGATCGGAGTGTTACCAAATGAAAACAAGTAAGATGTGCGCAATCTTTAGTAATCAGCACGAATACAGCCAATTAAAGCCTTTGACTGATGAACGAGCTCTGTCAACTTTAGCATTTGCCGGCAAATACCGCTTGATGGACTTCCCGCTTTCAAGCATCGTCAACTCCGGGATCACCCAGCTGTACACTTTGATCAGCCAGGAAAAGGTCAGATCATACCTGGACCACTGGGGCGGCGGTAAGGAATGGGGTCTGGACACGATTGGCTCATACCAGTACCTGGACTTCTACCAAAACCTGATGGCCCGCCGGTCAAGAGGGGAAGACTACTTTGACGACCTGATCCTCTTCTTGAAGACCTGCAATGTCCCATACGTAGTCTTCATCGGCAACAAGATGGCCGCCAACTTTGACTTGAAGGCAGTCCTCCACTTCCACCAAAGCAACGAAAACAACATTACCCCAGTCTTCAAGCGGGTTAACCGCCGGGATTTGGCCCCTGATGACCACACCTTCGTCTTGGACGACGACAACGTGGTCGTTGGCAACCACGAAGCCATCGAGGTCAATAACGAAGGTCCATTCAACCTGTCAGCCAACGTGTACGTGATGAACACTGACTGGCTGATCCACGAGCTGGACAAGGCGCAAAGAAGCGGCGTTTCATACGACGTTTCTGAAAGACTGGCTACTCTGGCAGTCAGAGAAAAGGCCAACGCCTACGAGTACACCGGCTACCTGCGCAACATCCACGACATCACCAGCTACTACCAAGCCAACATGGACATGCTGCAAAAGGACAAGCGCGATTCCCTCCTTTACGGCAACCAAAAGATCATCACCAGAATCAGAAACGAAGTCGGCACTTACTACGACAAGGACTCTGAAGTCAAGAATACCTTGATTGCCACTGGCGGCAAGGTCAAGGGCAAGGTGCACAACTGCGTCGTTTCCAGAAGAGTAACGATTGGCAAGGACGCGGAGGCCGAAAGCTCAGTCTTGATGGCTGGCGACCACATCAAGAGCGGCGCGAAGGTGGAATACGCCATCCTCGACAAGAACGTTGTCGTTGAAAAGGGCGTAACCATCAAGGGCAAGCCGGAAACCCCAGTGGTCATCAAGAAGGGCGCTGTCGTTGACAAGGACTTTATTTTGGATTAGGAGGACTAAACGTGAGAATTTTATTTGTCGGAGCTGAATGTTCACCATTCTTCAAGACTGGCGGCTTGGGCGACGTTATGGGGGCTTTGCCCAACCAGCTAGCCAAGGACGGCGATGAAGTCGGCGTAGCCCTGCCGCTTTACCAGGATATTCCGCAAAAGTACCGCGAAAAGCTGGTCTACCAAGGCAACTTCTATGTGCCAGTCGGCTGGCGCGACCAGTACTGCGGGATCTTTACCCTGGAAATGAACGGGGTCAAGTACTTCTTCATTGACAATGAATACTACTTCAAGCGTCCAGGCATCTACGGCTACTACGACGACGGCGAGCGCTACGCCTTCTTCCAGCAGGCCGTAATCATGATGATGGAACGCTACAACTTCATTCCAAATATCCTGCACTGCAACGACTACCACACTTCATTCATCCCATTCCTGCTCAGGGAAAAGTGGGGCTTCGTGGCTGCCTACAGCGGCATCAAGACCGTCTTGACCATCCACAACCTGGAATTCCAAGGCAAGTACGATGCCAAGACCCTGCCAAACTTCTTCGGCTTGGGCTATGAATGGTACGACAACGGCACGGTTCGCTTCAACAACGACGTCAACTGGATGAAGACCGGGATCCTGTACGCTGACCGGGTAACGACGGTCAGCCCATCCTATGCCGAAGAAATCCAAACCCCTGAATTCGGCCAGGGCCTGGATGGCATCCTGCGCAGCGTCAGCTACAAGCTGAACGGGATCTTGAACGGGATTGACTTTGAAAAGTACAACCCAGCCACCGACCCGATCATCAAGGTGCGCTACGACGTCAACCACTTGAAGCACAAGCGCAGAGACAAGAACGACCTGCAAAAGACGGTCGGGCTGCCAGTCGTGGCCAATGTCCCATTGATCGGGATGGTTACCCGGCTGACTGCCCAAAAGGGCTGCCAATTGCTGCTGGAAGAATTGGACAACATTCTCCAGTTCAACGTGCAAGTCGTCATCTTGGGCAACGGTGACCAGTACTTTGAAAATGCCCTGCGCGAAATCGCGGCCCGGCATGAAGACAAGATGAAGCTGGTCTTGGCCTTTGACGTCAAGCTGGCCCAAAAGATCTACGCCGGCGCTGATGCCTTCTTGATGCCATCAGCCTTTGAGCCTTGCGGCTTGTCCCAATTGATCGCCCTGCGCTACGGGACCCTGCCAATCGTGCACCAAATCGGCGGTTTGGCCGACACGGTCTGGGTTTACGACAAGACCAAGAACGAAGGCGACGGCTTCGGCTTCCGCGAGTTTAACGGCTACCAGATGGTTGAAGCCATCAAGAAGATGCTGGATCTGTACCACGAAAAGGAAAAGTGGGCTAAGTGCCAGCGGACCGCGATGAAGTCAGACTTCTCATGGAAGAACTCAGCAAGCAAGTACCAATGGATGTACGGCGAGCTGATGGGTTAAGCTAATACGAACACAAGCATTAAATTAAAGAAGGAACCGAAAAAGTGACTTTAACCAAAGAAGAATTTAAGAAGCGTTTGAAGGAAAAGCTTGACCGCCACTTTGAAGAAAACTTAAGCCAAGCTTCAAACGAAGACATTTTTGCATGTATCTGCTCAATCGTCCGCGATGGCTACTCCAGCAAGTGGCGCCGGACCCGGATCGCGGAAACGACCAACCAGCACAAGCAGACCTACTATTTCTCTATTGAATTTTTGCCAGGCACGCTTTTGAAGAGCAACTTGCTCAACTTGGGCTGGCTCGACACGGTCGAAGCCGCCATGAAGGAATTGGGCCTGGACTTTGACAAGATTGCTGCCATTGAGCCGGACATGGCCTTGGGCAACGGAGGCTTGGGCCGTCTGGCCGCTGCCTTCATGGACTCACTGGCTTCAACTGGCTATGCCGGCAACGGGAACGGACTGCGCTACAAGTACGGCCTGTTCAAGCAAAAGTTCGTCAACGGCTACCAAAAGGAACTGCCAAACGACTGGCTGCAGCAAGGCGACTACTGGGAAGTCAGACGCGAAAGCAAGTCAGTCCTGGTCCACTTTGGCGGCCGCTACCACATGGTTGACGACCATGGCTGGATGACCCCGCAATACGATGGTGCTTCCGTTGTCCGGGCCGTTCCTTACGATGTAGCCATGGTCGGCTACCGCAACGGCGTGGCCAACACTTTGCGCCTTTGGGACGCGGAAATTGCCCCAGAAGACGAATTGAACTACCCATCAATCGCTGACCGGCGCAAGGTGGAAGACCTGACTTCAATCCTGTACCCAGACGACTCCAACTATGACGGCCGCTTGCTGCGCTTGAAGCAGGAATACTTCTTCGTTTCCGCTGGTCTGCAAAGCATCGTCAACTACTTCATCAAGGACTTGAAGGGGACTGACTTCAAGGAATTCCCGAACTACGTGGCCGTGCACATCAATGACACCCATCCAGCCATGGCTGTCGCTGAATTGATGCGCCTGCTCGTTGACAAGCACCGGGTTGACTGGGACACTGCCTGGGACATTACCCAAAAGACCATGAGCTACACCAACCACACCATTATGGCTGAAGCCCTTGAAAAGTGGGACGTCAACATGTTTAAGCAGCTCCTGCCAAGACTTTTTGACATCATCACGGAAATTGACCGCCGCTACGTTGAATCCCTTGAAGGCAAGGTTGACGGCGGCATGATCGACAGAACCCGCATCATCAAGGACAACCAGATCCACATGGCCCACCTGGCCATCATTGGCTCGCACTCAGTCAACGGGGTTGCCGCCTTGCACACCCAATTGCTGGAAACCGAAGTCTTGCACGACTTCTACGAGTTGTACCCAGACCGCTTCAACAACAAGACCAACGGGATCACCCTGCGCCGCTGGATTCAAATTGCCAACCCGGAACTGGCCAAGCTTTTGGACAAGACCATTGGCAGCAAGTGGCGCTATGACTCCAAGGAAATGCTGAAGTTCGAAGAGTACTACCACGACACGGCAACCTTGAGCAGCCTGACCAAGATCAAGGCTGACAATAAGAAGAAGCTGGCCAAGGTAATCAAGGAAAAGACCGGCATCGTCGTTGACCCAGACGCCATCTTTGACGTCCAAGTCAAGCGCCTGCACGCCTACAAGCGCCAAACCTTGAAGCTGCTCCACGTCATCAAGCTCTACCAAGACTTGAAGGCCAGCATCAGCCACCCGAAGCGCGTGGTCATCTTTGGGGCCATCGCTGCTCCTAGCTACGTCTTCGCCAAGCAAGTCATCAAGGTGATCAACTCAGTTGCCGATATGGTCAACAATGACCCGGAAATCGGCGACAAGCTGAAGGTCGTCTTCCTGGAAAACTACAACGTTTCCCTGGCTGAGCAGATCATTCCAGCCGCTGACTTGAGCGAACAGATTTCTACCACTACCAAGGAAGCCTCAGGTACTTCCAACATGAAGCTGATGGCTAACGGGGCCTTGACCGTCGCTACCATGGACGGGGCCAACATTGAAATCAAGGATGCCGTCGGCAGCGAAAACATCTTCGCCTTTGGCTTGGACAAGGACGAAGTCTACAAGTACTACGCAAACCACAACTACCACCCAAGAGACATGTATGAAAAGGACCCAGTCATGAAGAAGACTGTGGATGCTTTGATTGACGGCACGATTCCAGGCTGCCAAAGCGAAGGCCGTGCCCTTTACGACAACTTCCTGGGCGACAATGAGCAATTCCTGGTTCTGGCCGACTTTGAAGCCTACCTGCACGCGCAGGACTTGGCCGAAAAGGTTTGGAAGAACAAGCGTCAATGGGCGCAAAAGAGCCTGGTCAACATTGCCCACTCAGAGCGCTTTGACTCTGACAAGACCATTGAACGCTACGCCAGCGAAATTTGGCACTTGGACAAGGTTGAGATTAAAGAGAAGGCCTAATTCAAAAAAACAGTTAACACGCAATCGCAAGTAAAGATAATCAATGAAAGCTACTTTTAATTCTTGGGACGGAAAATACAGGCAGCCCTTTGGGGCTATTCAAGCCGGGACCAGCGTCAAGTGGTCCGTGGCGATTGATGAAGAGGTTCAGGAGGTCACGCTCTGGCTGACGAAGATCAACGAAGACGACATGGCCTACCCGATGACCTACAACTCGGAGACGAAGATGTATGAGACCAGCATCCGCATCGGGACTTCGGGCTTGTACTACTACTACTTCAACATCAAGCAGAATAACCAATACTACTTCCTGCAGCGGGCCAGAGACCAGTTCGGTGAGGCAGAGCTCACCCAGGACAGCACTGACGTCCGCACCTTCCAGCTCACCTGCTATGACCGGCAGGTGCCGCAGGAACCGTGGTATGCCCAGGGGGTGGTCTACCAGATTTTTCCGGACCGCTTCAACAACGGGAACCCTCATGGGGAGATCACGGGCCGCAAGAAGAACAGCTTCCTGTATGCCACGCCAGAAGACACCCCGTACTACATCAAGGATGAGCACGGAGCGATGGCCCGGTGGGACTTTTTTGGCGGAAACCTGAAGGGGATTACCGAAAAGGTGCCTTACCTTAAGAAGCTTGGGGTAACCGCCATCTACCTGAATCCAATCTTCATGGCCTCCAGCAACCACCGCTATGACACTCAGGACTTTATGAAGATTGATCCAATGCTGGGGACGGAACAGGACTTGCAGGAGCTGATCCAGACCCTGCACGACAACAAGATGCACTTGATTTTAGACGGGGTCTTCAACCACGTCGGGGCTGACTCCGAGTACTTCTTGAAGGCCACGCAGGACAAGAACAGCGACTACTTCTCCTGGTTCAACTTTATCCACTACCCGGACAAGTACCAGTCATGGTGGGGCGTGACGACCCTGCCTGAGGTCAACAAGCACAACAAGCAGTACGTCAACTACATCACTGGTCCTAAGGGCGTTTTGGCCAAGTGGACCAAGATGCAGGTTGACGGCTGGCGGCTGGACGTGGCCGACGAGCTGCCGATGGAATTCCTGCGGGCGATCCGCGACCGCCTGCAGAAAGAAAACTGCCAGCTGGTCATCGGGGAAGTCTGGGAAGACGCCTCCCACAAGTTCGTCAACAGCGAATTTCGCCCTTACATGGCCGGGGACAACCTGACTGGGGTGATGAACTACCCAATGCGGAACCTGATCATCAACCTCTTGCAGGCCAAGGATGAGGCCGGCGAAATTTCCGCCATGAACGACTTGGAAAAATTAGTGGAAAACTACCCAAAGGCCTTTTTGGAAAACTGCCTGAACAACATCGGCACCCACGATACGGAGCGGATCAAGACCGTGCTGGGGGGCGATGAAGAACTGGTCGCCATGGCCTTTGGCTTGATGTTCGCGGCTCCTGGGGTCCCTTGCATCTACTACGGCGATGAAGCCGGGCTGATCGGGGGCAAGGACCCGGACAACCGGCGCTGCTTCCCATGGGGTAAGGAAAGCCATTTCCTGGAGGAGACGGTCTCCATGCTGGCCAGCGCCCGCAAGGCCAACCCCGCGCTTGTCAGCGGCAAAGTTGGCTTTGTGAAGATTCGGTTAGGAATCAACGCCTTAGTGCGTTATAATGATCGTGAAATCGTTGTTTATTGCTATAACCGGACTAATGAAGACGTGGATCTCGACGCGAGCGAAATGAGAACCTACTGCTTGCCTGAGATGATCGCCGATCTAGTACGTGATCTTCTTGATCAAGAAGTAATAGCTAAGAAAGATTTTCTGCTTAAGAAAGCAGATATGATGGAGAAGGAAGAAAGAAAATAATGAACGCAAAAGAAGTCTATGAACAATGGAAGAAAGCACCTTTGCCAGAAGAGCTTGCTGACCAGTTGGCAGAACTTGGCCAAGACGACAAGTGGATTGAAGATGCTTTTGGTCAAGACATCAACTTCGGGACTGCCGGCATGCGTGGCCTGCTTGAACCAGGGACCAACCGGATCAACCTCTTTACGGTTGGCCGCGTCACTGAAGGCTTGGCCCGCTTGATCGATGAAAACGGGGAAGAAGCCAAGAAGCGCGGGGTCGTTATTTCCTTTGACTCACGCTACAACTCACGCGAATTGGCCATGCACGCGGCGCGCGTTTTGGGTGCTCACGGCATTCACGTCTACCTCTTTGACGACTTGCGCCCAACGCCAGAATTGTCATTCTCCGTTCGCTACCTGCACACCTTTGCCGGGATCAACATCACGGCTTCTCACAACGCAAAGCAATACAACGGCTACAAGGCCTACGGCGAAGACGGTGCCCAAATGGGTCCTGAAAACGCCGACCGCCTCTTTGCTTACGCGCAAAAGGTTGAGGACATCTTCAGCGTTAAGGCTGCTCCAGTCAAGAAGCTGCGTGCCGAAGGCACTTTGCAATTGATCGGCGAAGATGTTGACGAAGCTTACTTGAAGGCTTTGGACACGGTCAACGTGAACAAGGAAATGATCAAGGAAAATGCTGACAAGCTGAAGATCGTTTACACTCCGCTGCATGGTACGGGGAAGATGCTGTACGACCGGGCCTTCCGTCAAGGCGGCTTCACCAACGTGGTGCCAGTTCCAAGTCAAGCCATCATTGACCCAGAATTCCCAACTTGCAAGAAGCCAAACCCAGAATTCCGTGACGTCTTCAACCCAGGCGTAGAATTGGCCAACGAAATCGGGGCGGACATGATCGTCGCTACCGACCCAGACGCTGACCGGATGGGGGCTTGCGTAAGAACCGACAAGGGCGACTTCCAAGTCTTGACTGGCAACCAAATTGCCACTTTGATGTCATACTACCTGCTTCAAAACTTGAAGGAATCAGGCAAGCTGACTCCAGACTACGAAATCGTAACTTCCATCGTTTCCAGCGCTCTGCCATTCAAGATCGCCAAGGACTTCGGCATCAAGACCAAGTCAGTTTTGACCGGCTTCAAGTACATCGGCGAAGAAGTCGACAGAATGAAGAAGGAAAACGACGGCAAGTTCTTGATGGGCTTTGAAGAAAGCTACGGCTACCTCTTCCAGCCATTTGCCCGTGACAAGGATGCTATGCAAGGGGCTTTGATGTTCGCTGAAGTGGCCAGCTACTACGCTAGTCACGGCATGACTGTTTTTGACGGTTTGCAAGAAATCTGGAAGAAGTACGGCGTTGCCTACGAAATCACCCGGGCAATTGAAATGCCAGGGATTGGCGGTCAAAAGAAGATGGCCGCATTGATGAGCAAGCTGCGCAGCGAGCACCTGACTGAAATCAACGGGGTCAAGGTAGTTAAGACTGAAGACTACCAAGAACAAGTAACGCTTGAAGACGGCAAGGAAACGCCATTGACTGGCTTCCCTAAGTCAAACGTCTTGAAGTACTTCCTGGAAGATGAAACTTGGGTAGCCCTGCGGCCATCAGGTACTGAACCAGTTATTAAGGCTTACGTTGGCGTCAACAAGAAGGACATTGAAACTGCTGAAGCTTCAGCTCAATCATTCCAAGACGCAATCAGCGAATTGCTTAAGTAATTCCAATAGTAAAATTTGAATTTAGATCGCTAGTTTAATAGCAGAAAAGAAGTTGTTTCTCGATGAGGCACTTCTTTTTTGTTTGGCTGGGAATTTTTTCTTGTCCTGGAAATGCTTCGAACTTGGCAAAAGTAGTTTCAGGACCGTAAAAAAATAAAAAATGAGAAGCAACGTGTACACGATATAGACTGTGATCATAAAGATCAATGAGATCAAAATACTACAAAAAGAAAGGCAGATTACTATGTTAAAAGAAGAAAAAATTCAATTATCGAGAAGCTGCAAGCAGAACAGTTGGAATCGGAATACGATGCTTTGATTTTTACCGACGGGGGCTGCCGTAATAACGGTAAAAATGAAGGTGAACACGTTAAGCCAACTGATAAGGCAGCTTGGGCATATGTTATCGTGTATGATGACAATGTGATCACTGAGACTGGTGGTCAACTGGGCGCAACCAACAACCAAATGGAAATGACTGCATTTCTGGAAAGCTTGAAGAAGCTTGAGGAAATTGGTCTTACCCAGAAGCACCTGTTGCTTTCTTTAGACTCAGAATATGTCCGGAAAGCTATCAGTTAGTCAAAGGATGGAAAAGCCTGGATCAACGGTTGGAAGAACCGGAACTGGAAGAAGTCTGACGGGACACCAGTAGCCAACCAGGACATGTGGAAGGAAATTGACGCTGAATTTAGCAAGTTCACTGATTGAAGGAATACAAAATTGGTGAAGCCGCCGAAATCCTTAACGTCTCCGTCGCAACTTTGCAAAGGTGGGACCGCGAAGGTAAATTAAAAGCATTAAGAAATGCTTCAAATCGGCGCTATTATACACAGGAACAGATTAACGAATATCAAAGTGCTCAGGCTCAGAACAAGGACGGCAGAGAAAATGTAATCTACACCCGCGTATCAGCTTCCTTGCCGGCAGCTGACTTGACCAGGCAGGAAAACTTTTTGACCGACTACTGCAATGCTAACGGCCTTACTGTGAATGAGTATTTGTCCGACATTGCCAGCGGCCTGGATTACGACCGGCCTGAATGGAATCAGCTTCTGCAAAAAGTTAAAGATGGCAAAATCAACAAAATCTACGTGAGTCAAGCAGACCGTTTTACCCGCTCAAACTTTGACTGGTTTGCCAATTTCTGCAAACGCCATGGCAGTGAAATCGTGGTTATCAATAATCCCGCGACCAGTCCCAGCCAGGAACTGCTTGACGACCTGGTAAGCATCATCAACGACTATTCCACCCGTTTACCTGGCCTGCGCCGCTACAAGGCAGAAATCAGAAGCGATAAAAGCTTGATAGATTCTGTAGAAACTGCTGACCGGCAGGTAAATGGCTTCCCTGGAGCTGAGTTCATGTCTTTTGGCAGTGAACAAGAGGCCATGAATTATCTCAACATGAACCAAGTGCCCGCGCGAGAAACTAAGGCCAAGCACGAGCCCGACATTAATAGGGATGCTTATTCTGCCGTAATTTATACCAGCGGAGCCTGCCGCAGTACCGGCACTCACCGGGGAGGACACGTCAAAGATACCGATAAAGCTGCCTGGGCCTACTTGATTGAGTCTGATGGAAAAAAGCTGTCAGATAGCGCCTTACGCCTTGGCGCCACCAACAACGAAATGGAAGTGACTGCTTTTCTTGAGAGCTTAAAGAAGCTGGAAGAATTGGACTTGACCCAGCAGCCCTTGCTCTTTGTCTTGACTTCCCAGTACGTCTTAAATTCAGTTCAAGGCCCGGCTTGGCTGAAAAGCTGGAAAAAGCGGGACTGGAAGACGGCCAACGGCAAGCCAGTGGTCAACCGGGAAATCTGGCAGGAAGTTGACCGTGAGCTGGCAAAATTCGATATGTCCAAGCTGGACTTTAAATGGGTTAAAAGTGCTTTTGTCAACGACTTTGTTGATAGTTTGCTCAATAAGCGCATGGATGAATAGGCGAATCTGCCCTGAACGCCATCATCTGCTCAACCATGATTTCCCAAGGGGAAGCCGTTTTAGCAGTGGCCATCAAGTCCAAGAAGGCCGACATGAAGGAATTGGGCTTTGCCGCCGCGATTTCCGCCTTCTGCGGGGTGACTGAGCCAGCTATCTACGGGATCAACCTGCGCTACCGCAAGGTCTTCATCTCCGGCCTGATCGGCTCAGCGTTCGGCGGCTTGATCACGGGCTTGATGCACGGGACCATGTTTGGCTTTACTGGTGGTCTGATCGGCTTCTCCAGCTTCTTCAACCCGAAGAACCCGGCTGACCTGACCAGCTTCTACGCCTTCTTGATCGCGTCCGCGGTTTCTATCGTGGTCTCCTTTATCGTTACCTGGGTCTGGGGCTACAATGACAACATGACCCAAGGGGCCAAGGTGGAAAAGAAGAAGCGGCCAGGCACGATGTAATTCCTCAAAGCTCCCATTTGCATAACAACTCTGAAAAACTTAAACGAAAAAGCTCCTGCAGAAATTGCAGGAGCTTTTTGCATATTTAACTTGGAGCTACTTGTCACCGAAGGTAACGCCCATCAGGCGGGCATTGTTGACGGTCTTGCCTTCAGGATCGACGTAGGCCAGCTTGCCGGCAGTGTCTTCCAGGGCGATGGAGTCGACTTCGCCGCGCTTTAAGACGACCAGCCGGCCAAATGACCGGTTCATGATCAAGCGGGCACCCTCAATCCCAAAGCGGGTTGAAATGGCTCTGTCGTACGCGTCAGGGGCGCCGCCGCGTTGTGCGTGGCCGATTACCGCGGTCCGGACTTCCTTGGCTGGGAAGAGCTTCTGGAGGTCTTCACCGAGGCCAACGACGACTGACTGCCCGTTTCTGGCAGCGACCTTGGCCTTGTACTTCTTCTTAGGCAGCTTGGCGTCTTCCTTGGAGATGGCCCCTTCAGCACAGGCGATCACCGTGAAGTTCTTGCCTTGCTTTTCGCGCTGCTTGATCTTCTTGGCGATGACGTCCAGGTCATAAGGGATTTCTGGCAAAAGAATGATGTCGCTGCCGGCGGCCAGACCGGCGTGCAGGGTAATGTGGCCGACCTTGTGGCCCATGACCTCAACGACGAAGATCCGGGAGTGGGACTGGGCCGTGGTGCGGATGTCATCCAGGTAGCGGGTCGCGACGTCTACGGCGCTTTGGAAGCCGAAGGTGTAGTCAGTGCCCCAGGTGTCGTTGTCGATGGTCTTAGGCAGCCCGATCACGTTCAGGCCTTCTTGGGCCAGCATGTTGGCTGACTTCAAAGACCCGTTGCCGCCCAAAACGGCCAAGGCATCCAGGTTCAGCTTCTTGTAGGTCTTCTTCATGGCAGCGACCTTGTCAAAGCCGTCATCGATGACGCGCATGTACTTGAATGGTTGGCGGGAAGTGCCAAGGATGGTGCCGCCCTGGTCGATGATGCCTGAGAAGTCTTTTGGCTGCATCTTGACGTATTTTTCATGCATCAGGCCGTAATAGCCGTTCTTGAAGCCGATGATTTCAACGTCGTCGACGCAATTGTAGAGCGTCTTGGCCAAGCCGCGCATGGTCGCGTTCAAGGCCTGGCAGTCGCCGCCGGAAGTTAAAATTCCAACTCTTAATGTCATAGTCGTTACCTCTCCGTTTAACTTGCTTTGTCTGTAACCTTTTCTTTTCTATAAATCTTAAAACAGGTAACAGCTTTCATGCAAGAAGCAAATGTTACAAAAACTTATTTCTGTTAGAAAAAAGAGCCACCCGCTTAAGTGACGCGGATGACTCTTTTATTGATATTTTGAAGAAAGAAATTCAAGTATGGGAATCGGTCAGTCTTAGTGGGCCGCTACGGCTACCAGGCTGTCGCCGTGCTTGACGCTGTCGCTTTCAACGCGGTCAACGTCAGTGTAAGCGTTGGTGTTGGTGATAACGACCATCACCGTCGTGTCGTAGCCTTCCTTCTTAACGGCGTCAAGGTCAACTTCGCCAAGCTTGTCGCCCTTGTTGACGTGCTGGCCTTGGGTTACGAAGGACTTGAAGTGCTTGCCTTGCAGGTTGACCGTGTCCAGACCGATGTGGATCAGGACTTCGGCACCATCGTCAGACTTCAGGCCGTAGGCGTGGCCAGTCTTGTAGGCAACTGAAACGACGCCGGTTACTGGTGAGTAGACGGTGTTGTCGCTTGGGACGATGGCCGCGCCATCACCCATCAGCTTTTGTGAGAAGACTTCGTCGTTGACTTGTGAAAGGTCTTCTGACTTGCCGTCTACAGGAGCAACGATAACTTCGTCCTTAACGGCTGAAACCTTGGCAGCTTCGGCTTGAGCTTCAGCTGGAACTTCTTCAGCTGCAGTTTCGTCTGCGGCGTCAACTACGGCAACGTCTTCCTTCAGGTTCTTCTTCCCGTAGAGGAAGGTCAAAGCGAAGGCAACCGCGAAGGAAACGAGTTCGCAGACAACGTACATTGGGATCGTCTTTGGGTAGATTGACAGGAAGCCCAGGAAGCCGGCTGAACCGAGGGCAGCGGCTTCAACCTTGAGCAGGCCGGCCAATGCTGATGCGACGCCTGAACCGATCAGGGCGCAGAAGAATGGGAAGCGGTACTTCAGGTTAACCCCGAAGAGGGCTGGTTCGGTGATCCCCAGCAGAGCTGAGACACCGGCTGATGATGACAGACCCTTCATCTTCTTGTCCTTAGTCAAGAACCAGATAGCGAAGGTTGCGGCACCTTGGGCAACGTTGGCCATTGAGGCAACGACGAAGATAAAGTCCCCGGCACCCTTGCCTGAGGCAAAGGCGGTCAGCAATTGGGTTTCGATGGCTGGGAATGATTGGTGAAGACCAGTCATAACGATGGCTGAGTAGCAAAGACCAAAGAGACCCATGCCGATGAAGCCAGCGGTGTCGTACAGCCATACGAAGGCGCTGGTGATCCAGTCTGAAACGGTCTTCATCACTGGCCCGACGACAACGAAGGTCAAGAAGCCAGTCAAAAGCAGTGAGATCAATGGAGTAAAGGTGAAGTCAACTGCTGAAGGCAGGTGCTTGTGGAGCCACTTTTCCAAGATGGACAGGATCCAGATGGCAGCCAGAACTGGGATAACTTGGTATTGGTAGTTGGTTTGCGATACGTGCAGACCGAAGATGTTCCAGTACTTAGCAGCCCCGCCCAAGGCAGGAGTAGTCATGATCAAGCCCATGGCCGCGCCAAGGAATTCGTTGGCGCCAAAGCGCTTGGCGGCAGACATGCCGACCAGGACTGGCATGAACATGAATGGAGCGGCTGACATGACTTGGATCATGTCGGAAATCCCCTTAAGGGCAGGATTCAATTGAATCAATGCCTTAGTTGGGTTGAACAAGCCTGGGCTAGTCAGGAAGTTGTTGAGGGCCATCATCAAACCACCCGCAACCAGGGCAGGGATGATTGGCACGAAGATGTCACTCAGCAGCTTGATAAAGGCCATGACTGGGTTGACCTTCTTGCCGGAAGCGGCGACTTCCTTCAAGTCGTCGGTTGACAATTCCTTCAAGCCAGTCTTCTTGATCAATTCGGCGTAGACGTTGTCAACGTCACCTGGTCCGATGATGACCTGGTATTGGCCGTTGGTCTTGAACGTCCCTTTAACGTCAGGGTCTTTGTCCAAAGCCGCTTGGTTAACTTTCGTATCGTCCTTGAGGACTAAACGTAAACGAGTCGCACAGTGTGCGGCGGCTACCAGATTGTCGCGACCGACATCAGCGATCACGCGATCGGCAACCTTGCTATAATCCATTGCCACGAGAAAACACTCCTTACTATTTCTTACATAACTTTTATCTGAAAACGCTTTTTCTTGATTTCGATTATTATGATAGCGGTTACCGGTCAATATGTCAATCGTTTGACACATTTTTTTACAAAAAAACTTTAAGCGGGTAATTTTAAGGGATTTTAGCATGTTAACCGTTTGACATGTTAGCGCTTTATTCTTACAATATAAATAATCATGGAACTATTTGTGATATTGCAAAGACAGGTAGTTTCCACTATATGGTAATTCAGAGAATTTAAGAGAAAACCAAATTCAGATTGTTTTTAGATTAAGCGATAAAGCGAGGCAATTAAAATGGAGTGGACAAGAGAACAAAGATATCTTCCTTATGAGAAGTGGTCAGCCTTGACCCTGCTGAAGCTGCAGAGCCAGGCAGCCAAGTCGAAGTACCAATTGCACTACCACATTCACCCGACCAGCGGCCTGTTGAACGACCCCAACGGCTTTTCCTACTATAATGGCCAATGGCACGTCTTCTACCAGTCATACCCATTCGGCGCCGTTCACGGCTTGAAGTCCTGGGTGCATCTGGTTTCAGATGACCTGGTGACTTGGACCAACTTGGGCCAGGCCGTCCTGCCGGACACCAAGCTGGACAGCCACGGGGCATATTCCGGCTCAGCCCGCCAGATTGGCGACAAGCTCTTCTTGATGTACACGGGCAACGTCCGCGATCAAAACTGGGTCCGGGCTTCTTACCAAATCGGGGCCTGGATGGATGAAGCCGGCAACGTCACCAAGCTGGACAAGCCTTTGATCGAGGCGCCAGACCACGTGACCGAGCATTTCCGCGACCCGCAGATTCTGATGCACAATGGCAAGTACTACGCCATCTTAGGGGCGCAGGACAAGAAGAACCAGGCTGGCAAGATCAGCATCTGGCGCGCCGACAAGATTGATGGCCAGTGGGAAGACCTGGGCTACGTTGACCTGCCGGACATGGGCTACATGATCGAATGCCCGAACCTGGTCTTCGTTGACGACAAGCCGGTCTTCATCTTCTGCCCGCAAGGGCTGGACAAGCGGATCACCGCTTATGACGACGTGTACCCGAACATGTACTGGATCGGCGAAAGCTTTGACTTTGACAGCGGCCATTTCGTCACCAAGCAGAAGGCCCCAATCAACCTGGACTACGGCTTTGACGTCTATGCCACCCAGGCCTTCAACGCGCCGGACGGCAACGCCTACGCCATCAGCTGGGTCGGCCTGCCGGACTCAAGCTACCCGACTGACGATGAAGGCTGGGCCAACTGCCTGAGCCAGGTCAAGAAGCTGTCCATCAAGAAGGGCAAGCTGGTGCAAAAGCCGGTTGCGGCCATGAAGGGCCTGCGCCGCTACCCGGAAAGCCTGGCCGGGGACCTGGAATTTGATGAAGGCGGCCAGTATGAGCTTAAGCTGGCCATCAAGAAGGATCAGGAAGGCACCTTGACCCTGGCGGCCGACAAGAACTTTGAGCAGGGCCTGAAGCTCAGCTTCTCAACGGGCAGCCACGCCTCCTTGACCTTGGACCGGGGCAATGTCGGCGCTGACGTCAACGTTGACTACGGCACCACCCGCTCGCTGGCCCTGCCAAAGAACCGGGAACTGAAGCTGCGGATTTTTGTCGACCATTCCTTGATCGAAGTTTTCGTTGACGGCGGTCAGGAGGTCTTGACCGGCCGCTTCTTTGCCCCAGCTGGCAACACCTACGCCAAGATGAGCACGGGCATCGACTACAAGGGCAGCCTGTGGCAGCTAAAAGACATGTAGTTTGACAAAGAGCTAAGCAAGCGTGATTTTTTAGAGGAAGGGGAGAATTATGCGGCCAAAGCTTACAGACGTTGCCGAAAAGGCGGGCTGCTCGCCAACGACGGTGTCGCGCGTGATCAACAATCACGGCTACATCAGCCAGAAGACCAAGGACAAGGTGTTCGCGGCCATGCGGGAGCTCAACTACCAGCCCAACACCCTGGCCAGGTCCTTGCAGGGCAAGCAGACCAAGATGATCGGCATGATCGTCCCGAACATCACCAACCCCTTCTTCGCGGAGCTGGTGGCGGGCGTTGAGCAGACCCTGGCCGATGACGGCTACAAGCTGCTCTTGTGCGATGCCGACCGCGACAGCGACAAGGAGCACCGCTACTTGCAGATGCTGGAGGCCAATCAGGTTGACGGGATCATCACGGGCTCGCACAATCTGGGACTGGAGGAATACCAGCGCGTCGGCCTGCCGATCGTGTCCTTTGACCGGGACCTGTCGGATGAGGTGCCGATCGTCACCTCGGACAACTATCACGGGGGATGCCTGGCCACCCAGGCCCTGATCGATGCCGGCTGCCAGGACATCTATTTTGTCGGCAACCCCTCAAAGACTGGCAATCCGACCACCAAGCGCTTTTTGGGCTACATGGACACAATGGCGGCGGCTGGCTTGCCATCGCACACGGCCCGGTCAGCCTTCTATGAGTCGCCTTTGGCCAAGTCCATGGCCATGCGGGAGCTTTTGCAAAGCGACCGCAAGCTTGACGGGGTCTTCTGTTCAGACGACCTGACCGCGATCCTGCTGCTCAAGCAGGCCCAGCAGTTGGGGATCAGGGTTCCGGAAGACTTGAAGGTGATCGGCTTTGACGGGACCAAGCTGGTGCAGACCTATCTGCCGGAATTGGCCACGATCGTCCAGCCAATCGGCGATCTGGCGGCCTTGCTGGTCAAGCTCTTGTATGAGCGGATTGCCGATCCTGACAAGCATTTGGACAAGAACAGCTACGTCATGCCGGTCAAGCTCTTGCGCAACCAGACGATTTAGCTGAATGAAAAAGATAATTTGCAAAAGATGCGGAAGAAAGGGCCAATTTCCTGTTGGCGCTTTCTTTTTTGCTTTCATGTGCGCGAAAAGGAGGCTATAATCGAGGTAAGAACAGCATTGATTAGCAAGCGAAAGAAGGTAATTGCAATGGACAAGAACAAGAAAAAAACGATGTTGACCCTGGCCCTGTGCTTAGGGATTCTGGGGATTTTGATCTATGCTGGCGAAGTGGCTTACGCCTTCTTGAGAGACCGCAACAAGGACATGGACTATACTTTTGACGACTTTGAGGATGACGACATTGGGCCAGAAGAGGCCGAAGCCATCTACAAGAACGAAGAGTAGGCCGGAAAGCGAGAAAAGTGAAAAATGAGCAAAAAAAGAACCAGCAGCGATGCTGGTTCTTTTGCGGTTTCGTTTGTTTTCTAAGGCTATTTCAGCACGTATTCCAGCAGGTCGCAGCTGGTTGGGCCGGTATCCTTGTAGCGGACCTTGGCGGTTGCAAAATAGTTGAAGCCATTGCGCTCATACAGCTTGCGGGCGGGCAGGTTGCCGGACTTGCAGTCCATGCGGATGACCTTGCAGCCAAGCTGCTTGGCTGTTTCTTTGGCGTAGTTCAAGAGCACGGCTGACAGGCCCTGGCCCCGGAAGTCGGGGTGGACGGCGTACAAGTGGATGATGGCGATCTCTTTGTCGTCTTTGATCGGCGTTGGCCAGGCAAAGGGCAGGTAGATGGGGTCATTGCCCACGGTCAGCTGGCAGGCGGCCATGATGCGGCCGTCTTTCAAGCTGAGCAGGAACTGCTGCTGGTCGACGGCTTCGGCCAGGCCGTCTTGGGTAGGGTACTTGCCCCAGTGCCAACTGGGACCGTATTCGTCATACACCTGGTGCCGGCAGACTTCCATATAAAAAGTGCGCACAGCCGGCTTGTCTTCGGCTTGGGCGCAGCGGTTGATTATGTCACTCATGTTAGTTCCTATCTGTTTCTTCTATTTTTCTTGATTTTTTGTTTTGCCTTTCTTTGAGCTCCTGATGATTGACTGATTCCTCAAAGACTTAAGACATTGTTGCTCACACAAAAATAACGCCACTAAAGCGGTTACTCTGGAAAAAATTATAGCATGCATGCAAGAGCATGTACAAATATAAGCGTTAACCGTAATATAACTGAAATAATTGCAAATTAGGCACAAAAAACCGGAGTCAAAATTGACTCCGGCTGTCTTTGGTGCGGACTAGAAGACTTGAACTTCCACGACCTAAAGCGGTCACAAGATCCTTAGTCTTGCGCGTCTGCCAATTCCGCCAAGCCCGCAAGCACAAATATTAGTATATCAGAGGGAAAGAAAAGTGCAAGCCCTTTTTGGCAAAAAGATTTTGCGCTTTTTTTAAAAAAGGCTTGCTTTTTCGGCTCAGTTCCGTATAATAATAATCGTGCCTCGGTGAGGGACGGCAAATACAAATAATGGCCCGTTGGTCAAGTGGTTAAGACACCGCCCTTTCACGGCGGTAACATGAGTTCAAATCTCGTACGGGTCATATGGAGGATTAGCTCAGCTGGGAGAGCATCTGCCTTACAAGCAGGAGGTCATAGGTTCGAGCCCTATATCCTCCATTTTTTATTTTTTAAATAATCCAATATACAAGAAAAGCCACCATGATTTCCTTCATGATGGCTTTTTCTTTGAGTTAAATGCCCAAGATCCGCTTGACTTCAGCCGGCATGTCGCTGGCTTCGATGACGGTTTCCGCGCCGGTGTGGCCGAGGAACTTTTCAATTGACTTTGGCAGGTAGTGGGTAAAGTCGGTCAGCTGCTTGAGGGCTGGCATCCCCGCCCGCTTGACTTCTAGGCCGCTGATGGCGTGGTAGACCGTTTCCGGGAACTTGTAAGGCGAAGCCGTTGACAAGACGACCGTCGGGTGGGCGCCGTCCTGCTTCTTGAAGCGGTGGGCGGCCAGGGAAGCCACGGCAGTATGCGGATCGATCACGTAACCGCTGGTCGCGTAGACGCGCTTGATTTCGCCTTCGATTTCCGCTGGGGTGGCAAAGTCAGCCGCGAAGGTGCCCAGCTTCTCGTACATAGCCTTAGGAAGCTGGTAGCGGCCCTTTTCATTCAGCTCAGCCATCAGTCCCTTGACCGTTGCTGGATCCTGGCAGATGTCAAACAAGAGCCGTTCCAGGTTGGATGAGACCAGAATGTCCATTGACGGGGAGTTGGTCACGTAGAATTCCCGGTTCTTGTTGTAGATGCCGGTCTTGAAGAATTCGGTCAGGACGTTGTTCTTGTTTGAGGCGCAGATCAGCTTGCCGACTGGCAGGCCCAGCTTTTTGGCGTAGTAGCCAGCCAGGATGTCGCCGAAGTTGCCGGTTGGGACGGAGAAGTTGACCAATTCGCCGGCCTGGATGACCTGACGCTTGACCAATTGCCCGTAGGCATAGAAGTAGTAGACCACTTGTGGCAGCAGGCGGCCGACGTTCATGGAGTTGGCGCTGGAGAAGGCGAAGCCGTGCTCATTCAATTCAGCGCCGAATTCCTTGTCGGAAAAAATCCGCTTGACGTTGGTCTGTGCCTGGTCGAAGTTGCCTTTGACGGCGATGGCCACCGTGTTGCCGCCGGATTCGCTGAGCATCTGCTTCAGCTGGATTGGGGCCACGCCCTGGTAAGGGTAGAAGACGATGACTCTGGTCTTTTCCAGCTGGTTGAAGCCGCGCATGGCCGCGGTCCCGGTGTCCCCGGAAGTCGCGGTCAGGATGACGATCTCATGGCTGTCCTTTTGGATCTCCAAGGCGGTCTTCATCAAGCGGGGCAGGCATTGCAGGGCAATGTCCTTGAAGGCCAGGGTCGGGCCGTGGAAGAGCTCCAAGAAGTAGTTGCCGCCGCGCTCTTCAGAAACCGGGGCGATGCGGTCATCGTCCCATTGGTCCCCGTAGGCGCCCTTGACGATTTCGTGCAGCTGCTCAGGACTGTAGTCAGTCAAAAAGCGGCTGAGCACTTTTTCAGCCAATTCCTGGTAGGAGAGGTTGAACAGGTCTTTGAGCTCGCCTTCAGCAAAGGCTGAAGGAAATTCTGCCGGCACGAACAAGCCGCCGTCAGGGGCCAGGCCCTGGATAATGGCTTGGGCAGCTGAAACTTGCCAGTCATTGCTGCGAGTACTGCGATAAATCATGGTACCTCCTGATTTTTAATAAAAGTAACGAAATCATAAATATCATTAAATTTTGGTGTTGTTGACTCAATTATAACGGCTTAAGCATTTTTCTAAAAGGCTAAGCATGATAAAATGATTAAAATGCGACCGCAAGGTCCAACTGTCAATTTTTGTATTTATAAATCGAGGTAAGAAAAAAAGCAATGAAGATTAAGGTTCCCGCATCAAGTGCCAATCTTGGCCCTGGCTTTGACTCTATCGGGATTGCGATTTCCCTGTATTTGACCATTGAGGTGCTGGGCGAAACGAGCCACTGGTACGTTGACCACCAGATGACTGACATCCCTCATGACGAAACGAACATGGTCGTCGCTTCCGCGTTGAAGGTGAAGCCGGACTTGCCGCCGCACAAGCTGCGCGTCTACTCAGACATTCCGCTGGCTCACGGCCTGGGCTCAAGCTCCAGTGCCATCGTGGGCGGGATTGAGATTGCTGACCGCTTGGGCCACTTGGGCTTGGAAGACCACGAAAAGATTGAGCTAGCCGCGCAGATGGAAGGGCACCCGGACAACGTGGCGCCAACCATCCTGGGCAGCCTGGTTGTCGGCTGCAAGGTCCACGGGCACTTTACCGCGGTTAAGGCGCCGGTACCGCCTTTTGCCTTGATTGCCTACATTCCTGCCTACAATTTAAAGACCAGCGATTCTCGAGCCGTTTTGCCCAAGAGCCTGACTTTCGCGGACGCGGTGCAGGCCAGCGCCGTCGCCAATACGGCCGTGGCCGCGCTTTTTGCCCAAGATTACCAGAAGGCCGGGGAATTGATGGAGAGCGACCTCTTCCATGAGCGCTACAGAAGCCAATTGGTGCCGGAACTGGAGATTATCCGCAACGTGGGCCACAAGCATGGGGCCATTGCCACTTACTTGTCCGGTGCCGGTCCAACGGTCATGAGCCTGGTTGACCCGCAGCACATCAATGACTTCGTCAACGGTGTCAGAGAGGCTGGGTTAAAGGATGAAATCCGCCGTCTGGAAGTTGCCCCGACCGGGGTCAAGTATCTGGAAGACTAGTTAGGGATGCACAACTCCTGCTGACAAGACGTCAGCGGGAGTTTTCGCGTTGTACGGGGCGTATTTTTGGGAAAACGCATCAGTAGGGTACTATTCGGTGCGAATATGTACCTATAGAAAATAGCTTCGAAAAGAGTGGGTTGCTGCAGCTTTTTTCACAAGTTCAGGCCAAAAGATCCTTTTGTCGCAGGAATTTTAAGCTAAAATAAGGGGGAAAGAGGGAAATTTGCAATTTTTTTGAAGAAAGGTCTTGCATTGGCCTGGTATTTCTGTATAATAAATAAATGTCGGTTGACGAAAAGTCAGCCGCAACCCATTTGGGTCGTTAGCTCAGCTGGCAGAGCACCGGACTCTTAATCCGGGTG
>NZ_JAOQBX010000028.1:0-25610 GCF_044902225.1 Lactobacillus sp. 23-2
TATCTCGCCTCCCTGTCACGGAGGAGATCGCGGGTTCAAATCCCGCATGGACCGTCAGTGTGGTAATAATGGCAAGAAGGATACACCTGTTCCCATGCCGAACACAGCAGTTAAGCTTCTTTACGCCGAAAGTAGTTGGTGGGAAACTGCCTGCAAGGATAGGTAATTGCCGCGCGAATTAAAGAGTCAGACTTAGGTCTGGCTCTTTTTTTGCTCCAATTCCCATGGCTACGGTAAAAACGGGGCTCCAGTTTCCATGGCTGCGGTAAAAGCGGGGCCACTTTTTGCCTAAACGTCCATGGCTGCGGTAAAAGCGGGGATTATTTTTCTCAACTTGTGCTTGGCTACGTAAAAAGCGAGGAGCATTTTGATCAAATTGTGGGTGGTTTCGGTAAAAACGGGGATTATTTTTTTCAAATTGTGCTTGGCTACGTAAAAAGCGGGGAGCATTTTGATCAAATTGTGCTTGGCTACGTAAAAAGCAGGGATTTATTTTTCTCAAATTGTGCTTGGCTACGTAAAAAGCGGGGAGCATTTTGATTAAATTGTGGGTGGTTGCGGTAAAAACGGGGATTATTTTTTCAAAATTGTGCTTGGCTGCGGTAAAAGTGAGGACAATCATTGCTTTGAGCCCCGCTTTATACTGCCCCAAGCCGTTTTTTCGAAATACGAGCCCCGTTTTATACTGCCCCAAGCTGTTTTTTCGAAATACGAGCCCCGTTTTATACTGCCCCAAGCCACTTTTTTGAAATACGAGCCCCGTTTTATACTGCCCCAAGCCACTTTTTTGAAATACGAACCCCGTTTTATACTGCCCCAAGCCGTTTTTTCGAAATACGAGCCCCGCTTTATACTGCCCCAAGCATTTTTTTCAAAATAAGAGTCCCACTTTTTGCTGAACCACGAAGATTTCCTGGAGAAGCGCTACAGTTGGTTGTTTTTGATACTTGCCTTTGCATTACAAGTGTACTAGAATAAATAGTACAGTAAGAACAGTGAACGAGGGCGTTCGAAAGGAGGAGGCTTGTGGACTTCATTGATTACTTAGACAGCCGGCCAATCTATGAGCAGATTGCCGACAAGTACAAGTCGCTGATCTTGACCGGGGTGCTGCAGGCAAATGAGCAGCTGCCTTCAGTCAGAAAACTGGCGATGGAATTGTCGACCAATCCGAACACGGTGCAGAAAGCTTACGCCTTGCTGGAGCGAGAGGGATACTTGTACAGCGTCAAGGGGCGGGGAAACTTTGTCCGTGAGAATGATGCGCTGAAAGAGCAAAAGATTGTGGAGCTGAAAGGGAAAATTGCCGAACTGCTGGTTCAGGCCCGCGACTTGGGGATTGAGCCAAAGGAAATGATGGAGCAAGCGATAGAGGAGGTTGAGAAAAATGATCGAGATTGACGGCGTTAGCAAGCAATATGGCGACAAGACCGCGATCAGGGACCTGTTTTTGGGCATCGACGACGAACGCGTCTTTGGCCTGATCGGGACCAACGGAGCTGGGAAGAGTACCCTGCTGCGGATGATGGCCGGGGTCTTGAAGCCAAGCCGGGGGACGATCACGCTGGATGGAGACAGCATCTATGAGAACCCGGAGGCCAAGCGGAAGATCTATTTTGTAGCGGATGACCCCTACTTTTTTCCAAACGCGACCGCGGAAACGATGGCCCGCTATATGATGACCATCTATTTGGATTTTGACAAAAAACGCTTTGACGAGTTGCTCAAGGACTTTGGATTGGAGCCAAAAGACCGGATCAGCAGCTACTCAAAAGGCATGAAGCGGCAGTTGGCCATCCTGCTGGGGATCTGCGCCAACACCCGCTACCTGCTGCTGGACGAGGTCTTTGACGGACTGGATCCAGTAATGCGGCAGAGCATGAAGAGCCTGTTCGCTGAAGACATGGAGCGCCGGCATTTGACGCCGATCATTGCCTCCCACAACCTGCGGGAATTGGAAGACTTCTGTGACCATATCGGCTTCCTGCACAAGGGCGGGCTGCTCTTGTCAGAGGACTTGTCCGACATGAAGCTGGGCATCCAGAAATTGCAGTGCGTCTTTAAGAACGAGCAGGACGCCAAGGAGGTCCTGGCCAAGCTGACTGTGGTCGACCACCGGACCCGTGGCCGCCTGCACACTTTGGTGGTGCGCGGGGAAGCCAGCGACGTCAAGGCAGTCTTTGATCATGTACCAATGACTTTCTTTGAGGTCTTGCCGTTGACCTTGGAGGAAATCTTTATTTCAGAAGCGGAGGCGGTAGGCTATGACACGCGCAAGCTCATCCTCAAATAAGCTGAGATTTTCACAGAAGGAATACCTGACCCACCGAAAGGTGCCACTGGCCGTCATGACCTTGGCCATGTTTATGGCGGATATCATCGTCCCAGTCATGTTCATCAGTGACGTCAACCATGCCAACATTTGGCAGAACGTCAACAAGAATTTTTCGTCGGACAACTTTATCTGGACGCTGGTCGTCCTTTTTCTGGGGATTTACCTGGGGGTGGACAGCTTCCACTATCTGCATGTGGAAAAGCAGGTTGATTTTTATGAAAGCCAGCCTTTGACCAGAAAGCAGCGCTTTTTCGGGATCGTGCTGAACAGCGTGCTCGCTTACGTGGCCTTGTCCGCCATCTTCATGCTGCTGGGGATCTTGGAGACCGCTGGCATGACCGGCCCGCACTTGGGGCAGATCTTTGCGGATGCGGCGGTCTATTACTTCCTGTGCTTTGGCGTCTATCTAGCTTCATATGCTTTGACGGTTCTGGCCATGACCTTGACCGGCAATACCTTCGTGGCCATCTTAGGCACGGCCTACTTCATGCTCTTTGAGCTGCTGGTCCGCTGCGTAGCAGCGGTGTACTACCACTCATTGTGCACCACGACGGTTGGGACCAACGTTTTCAAGCATGTTTTTACCAACCCTTACGCTTTGGTCACGATTGGCTACGAACACCCGCAGCCTTACATGTTCTGGCTGAACTGCCTGCTGGGTCTGGCTTACCTGGCCTTGGCCTACTGGGCCCTGCAAAAGCGCGGCAGCGAGACAGCGGGACAGGCCCTGTCCTTTAAGTGGTGCGAAACGGTCGTGACTGTCAGCGGGGTAGTTCTGGGGACGATTTTGGCCGCCTCCTTTGGCTACAGCATGTTCTCCGAGAACCTGCCGGCAACTTTTGCCCTGGCCTTGCTGGCTGGCTTGGTCTTGGGAGCGATCTTGCAGGTGATCTACCGCTTCGATGCCATGGCTTGGAAAAAGCGCTTTGTCTGCAACTTGCTTTTGACCGCCATTGGCCTGGCCGTCTTTGGCGCCATGGACTACGCGTCCTACAAGCACGATGCCTATGTGCCGGACCAAGACAAGGTGGCTTCGATGGCCGTCTTTCCACCGGCCCGCGATTATTGGTCAACTTACTACACGGACAAATACATGGCTAGCGGCAAAGAGGTTTCAGCCTTCCAGTACCGCTCACAGATGAAGCTGGACCCGGCCTTGGCCTATGACTTGGGCAAGGAAGGGGCAAAGAAGGCTGTCAAGGACCGCGGCCGCGATTCTTCAAGCGGATTTGACATGTACGTAATCTACCGCTTGAAGAATGGCAAGCAGATCCGCCGCCACTATGACATCAGCATGAAGGCGATGGACAAGTACTTCCAAGGGGTTTCCCAGTCCGCGGAATTTAGAAAGAGCTACTACCAGCTCTACCAAGACCAGGCTCTATTGACCAGCAAGAAAGTGATCCGCTTGTCCAACACCAATGGCTACAACACCAAGAGCTTGAAGAGCAAGCAGCTTTACAAGGAATTCCGGACCGCCTACAAGAAGGACCTGGAAAGCAAGTGGAGCTGGCTGATGGCCAAGAAGACCGAGGAAATCGGGACCGTGACCGTCAGCGTCAGTGGTACGAAGGTCGGCCAGGATTATCCAGTCTACAAGAGCTACGTTAATACCCTGCGCGTCTTGAAGAAGTACAAGCTGAACTTGCCGCTGGCGTCAGGGCAGTACCGCGAGAACCTGACCAATGATTTTTACATTGGCGATTAGAAGCGGCAGAGATAGATAAACAGAGATTGCAGAAGCAGTCGCGAATGATTCGCGGCTGCTTCTTTTTTGGGATTTGGCCAAAAATAAGTTAGAATAAGAGTTGGAAAAATCGCTTACTTTTTTGCGCTATGTGATGCTTAAAAAGGAGAAATAAAATGTTTAAGGAAAATGATTTTGAGAAGATCGTGCTGGGCCGGCAATCAGTCCGCCACTTTGACCCAAGCCGGAAGATCAGCCACGAAGAGCTGCTGCAGATGCTGAATGAGGCCGTCCAGGCGCCAAGCGCCTGCAACCTGCAGTCATGGAAGTTCGTTGTCGTTGACAGTCCGGAAGGACGCGAGAAGCTGCATGGCTACTTCATGCCATTCAACTATCCGCAAGTTGACACGGCCAGCGCTATCTTGCTGGTTTTTGGCAATACCAAGTCCTGGAAGAAGTATGAAGACTTGTGGAACGGGATGCTGAAGGCGGGCAAGGTCAGCCAGGAGGCACGCGACGCGGCAGTTGGCACCTTCCTGCCTTTGTACAAGAATGCCGACCAGCAGATGCTGCTGGCTGATGCGTTGGTTGACGCGGCCTTGGTCTCCATGCAGTTCATGCTGGTGGCCCGGGCCCATGGCTATGACACCAACGCGATGGCTGGCTATGACTCGGCTAAGGCGGCTGCTGCTTTTAACCTGGACCCAACCCAATTCGTGCCAGTCATGGCGATTGCCATCGGCAAGGGCGATCCAAGCGAAACGATCCCTGACACGACCCGCTACCGCGCCGAAGAACTGACCGACTTCGCCTAGCTAAGATAACTGTGAACGTAAGACACTCATCTAACTTAAGATGAGTGTTTTTGTTTGGCGATCGGATTTTTGGAAAAACGTGGTGGTTGGATACTTTTCGGGACTTGGACTTCGAAAAGTCCCCAACTGAAGCAAAAAAAGAGCAATACGGTCCCGAAAAACACTGCAGCCAAAGTCAAAGCTGAACGACCTTGCCTTAACGGACTCATTTTTAACAGAAAATGTGAAAGTGGTAACAGATATTGGCGATAGAGGCCGGTGCTGTTAAGGCTGACAGCTGGAAAAGTTTGTCAAAAATGAGCTTGAATCCGGAAATGCTTACAAAATGGGGAAAAAGTGCTGTTGATATATGAAAGTTGCTTTTAAATTTGCTAAAAAGTCCCCCGATATTTAAGTTCTTTAAAGAATGATAAAAGTTATTTTTCTCACAATTTTATAAAAAGTTAGCGCTTTCATTGCCCAAAGGGCCGAATTGTTGATAAATCAAGATCTTTGTGCAGAAAAATCTGCCGAAAAAAGGGGGTTTTCTTTTAAAAAAATGCTGTTATGATAGTAATTGAGAAATGAATCACAAATAAACCCGAACGAGAAACCGAGTAGGAGAATCAGAAAAATGGCTGTAACTACTACACATACCGACAAAGAACAAGAAGAGGAAAACAAGAAAATCTACCGTCATATTGATGATTTAGCTAATAAATCACATATTGCTTTGAGCAAGATGGATGACTTCACCCAAGAGCAAGTCGACCACCTGTGTCAAGTTATCGAAAATGTTGGCGTTGAACACGCCGAAGAACTGGCTAAGCTGGCTGTTGAAGAAACCGGCCGAGGCAAGGTCATTGACAAGACTGCCAAGAACGAATACGCTTCAAGAACCATCTGGGAATCAATGAAGGACATGAAGACAGTCGGCGTGGTTGAAAGAGACGAAAAGGCCGGGATCGTGAAGATCGCTGAGCCAATCGGCGTCATCGCTGGGGTTACTCCAGTTACCAACCCAACCTCAACGGTTATCTTCAAGGCCATGATCGCCATGAAGTCAAAGAACACCATCATCTTCGGCTTCCACCCGCAAGCCCAAAAGTCCTGCGTAAAGACAGCCGAATTGATCCGCGACGCGACTGTTGCCGCCGGCGCTCCAGAAGACTGGATTCAATGGATCACTGAGCCAAGCCTGACGGCTACGACCGCTTTGATGAACAACCCAAAGGTACAAATGGTTCTGGCTACTGGCGGCCCAGGCATGGTCAAGGCAGCCTACTCAACTGGTAAGCCAGCCTTGGGCGTTGGCCCAGGCAATGGTCCTTCATACATTGAAAAGACCGCTGACCTTGACCAGTCAGTCAACGACATCGTCCTTTCCAAGACTTTTGACAACGGGATGATCTGTGCTTCAGAAAACTCAGTCGTAGTTGATGCTGACGTCTACGATGAAGTTAAGCAAAAGTTCGCTGAAAAGAAGTGCTACTTCCTGTCCAAGGACGAAACCAAGAAGTTCGAGGAACACTTCATCGACCCACGCCGCGGCACGGTTGCCGGGCCAATGGCCGGGAAGAGTGCCTACCAAATCGCCAAGATGTGCGGCGTTGATGTTCCAGAAGACACGACCGTAGTCATCGCCGAATACCACGGCGTCGGCAAGGGTCACCCACTGTCAGCCGAAAAGCTGTCACCAGTTCTGACCATGTACAAGGCAAAGGATCAATCTGAAGCCTTCACGATCTGCACTGCCCTGCTGAACTACGGTGGCCGCGGCCACACTGCCGGCATCCACACCCACGACGTCGACGTTTTGAAGAAGTTTGCCTTCAAGATGTCAGCTTGCCGGATCCTGGTCAACAGTCCAGCTGCCCTCGGCGGGATCGGCGGGATCTACAACAACCTGATGCCATCACTGACTCTGGGGACTGGCTCATACGGCTCAAACTCTGTTTCCCACAACATCACCGCGATGGACTTGCTGAACATCAAGTACGTGGCCTACAGAAGAGACGAGAAGCACCGCTTCTAATGAAATTATTGTAATTTTAGGTTCTACAACTGAAATATTGCCAAAAAGACGCGCTCCATGCCCGGTGGTTCGCGTCTTTTTTTGCTTTTGTTCGTAGTTATTTTATCGGTCCGGCAAAGATGTTAGAATTAGAATAAGGAAAAAGCAGGCAAAGCTGCCAGGAAGGAGCGGGATAAATGGAAAAACGAAGGCTGACAGACGAAGCTGAGCTGCGCCGCATCTATGAAGCCTCGCCTCTAGCTCTGGTCTTTTTTAAGGTTAAGGGGAAAGAAAAGTACCCCTGGCTTATCTCTCAAGGCTTCTGTGACCTGCTGGGCCATGACCGCGAAAGCATCGCCAGCGAGTTGGCTAGCGGACAGAATGAAGTGCCATGCGAGAACGGCAAGCCCCGGTCAGTGCACGTGACCATCAAGGGCAAGAAGCGGCAGTTTTTAGCCCAGAGCCAAGTCCTTGAATTTAATGGTCAAGACTACCTGATCGTCGACTACGTTGAAGGGGAGACCAATGAAGCAAACCGGCAGACTGAAGCCTTGGTTGACCGCCTAGAGACCATTCCTGGGCAGATCTACAAGGGCAATCTGTGGGATGCCGTCTTCAGTTCAAAAGACATTGGGGTCTTCTGGAAGGACACCAAGCGCCGCTTCTTAGGCGTCAATCAGCGCTTTTTGGACTATTATGGCTTGCAGCTGGATGACGTCTTGGGCAAGACCGATGAGGACATGGCCTGGAATGAGCAGAATGAAGCCTTCAGAAAGGCTGAGGAAGAAGTTCTACGCGGCCAGCCAGCCCGCAGCTGGGGCGCGACGATCGCCAAGGGACGGAGTCAGACCATCGTGGCCTACAGGGCGCCGCTCTACAGCGAAGAGCAGATCGTTGGCCTGGCAGGCTTTTTTATCGACGTTTCTGAGCAGCAGGACAAGATCGATGAACTGGAAAAAGAAGCCCTGCAGGACTCTTTGACCAGCCTCAGAAACCGCTGGGCGCTGGACCATGACTTCATTGACCGCTTTGCCGGCAAGAAAATCGTCGCGATGATCATCGACATTGACTTGTTCAAGCTGATCAACGACAACTATGGCCACCGCTTCGGGGATGAGACCCTGAAGACGGTCAGCCAGGCCATCCGCGACGTTTATGGCGACGAGTACTGCTACCGCTATGGGGGCGACGAGTTCCTCGTGATCTGCGACTATGTGCCGGAAAGCGAGCTCCGGCGCCGGGACCAGGTTATCCGCCAGGACCTGCTTCAAAGCAATATCCTAGGCACCGTCGTGGATATCCATATCTCAGGCGGCTACACCTGGGGGCGGCCAGAAAACCTGCAAGCGTTCTGGAGCTTGGTCAACACGGCCGACAAGTTCTTGTACCGCAGCAAGGAGAACGGCCGCAACCAAATCACTGGCGGACCTTTCTTTGACAAAAAGTAAGTTAATTAAGCTTAACCCTTTACAAAATAAAATTAAAAGATTATGATAAAGGCGCTGATCTTAAAAACTGCTTAAGCCGAGAAAGGAGAAATAGTAAATATGAATAAAGCTTGGTCGATTAAAAGAACAGTTGTAGTTGCTGTATTGATGGCGATGAACGTTGCTTTGTCATCTTTCAGCATCCCAGTACCTGGCGGTCACCTTTACTTCAATGACGTGGTGATCGTGGCTTCAGCTTTGATGCTTATGCCATCGGAGGCCTTTGTGGTCGGCGGCGTCGGCGCCTTCTTGGGCGATGCCCTGTTCTACCCGGCACCAATGTTTGTCAGTCTCTTCTCACACGGCTTGGAAGCAATGATCATTGCTTACGTTGCCCGCAAATATCCTAAGAACCGCGGCAAGGTCATGCTGGGCATTCTGGCTGGGGCA
Source organism: Lactobacillus sp. 23-2 (assembly GCF_044902225.1). Lineage (NCBI taxonomy): Bacteria > Bacillati > Bacillota > Bacilli > Lactobacillales > Lactobacillaceae > Lactobacillus > Lactobacillus sp. 23-2. Next base: position 8,708 of record NZ_JAOQBX010000028.1, read on the forward strand.
GCGGTCATGGTCACTGGCTACACCCTTGGCCGGGCCTTCGTTTATGCCACTCCGGCAATCTCGCTGATCAAATTCCCATTTGAATGCCTGCAGGCTGGCTTCGGGGCCGTGATGGGCTACGTGCTGGTCTACAACTTTGGCGTCAAGAAGCAATTTGAAGAAAAGCTGCGCTGATTCCGCGGAAGACCTGGCTAAACTGTAGTAGGTATAGCAAAACTAGGAATGAAAAAAATTAGATTGGCTGAAGCCGGCCGACTACTTGTCCGGCTCAGTCTTCGTGGCCGTCATGCTCTTCTTTTCGATCCTTGGCTACCGGGCGCGGACCGCGCTCCACTTAAGCCGGGAAAGAAGCCAGGCAGAGCTGACGGCCAACAATCCGGCTGGCCTGGTTGTTTATGAGGCCAAGGCTAGCGATGCCAACATTTTGTTCGTCAACCACGCGATGGTCAAGCTGGTCGATAACCCGCACTATGGCCTGATTGCCTACCAATCCTTCATCAAGGACCGACAGACGGAAAAATAGCAAAAATAAAGAGTCTGGGAAAAACTCAATGTCATTAAGTTAAGACATTGGCTTAAGACGCTCATCTAATTTAGATGAGCGTTTTTTTATTTGGGCAATCGAATGTGGGAAAACGCATTAGTTGGGTACTTTTCTACTCTCACATCAAAGAAAGAAGCCCGCGAGTTCTTCGCGGACTTCTTTTTTTACCAAATAGCCATCATATGCTGCATGGCCAGGCTGACCAGAGTGATCCCGATCCAGCAGACCCCGCCCAGCAGGATCGGCTTGCCGCCGGACTTGACCAGCTTGATCAGGTTTGAATTCAGGCCGATCGCGGCCATGGCCATGACGATCAAGAACTTGCTCAGGGTCTTTAAAGGAACAAAGACCGCGGCCTTGACTCCCAAGCTGGTGGCGATAGTCGTGATGACTGCGGCCAGGATGAAGTAGAGAATAAAGGTTGGAAAGGCCCGCTTGAAGCTGAAGCCATTTGCGTGGCTGCCATCTTTTCGCGCCTGTTTGGCCCGCATGAAGGCCAAAGCCAGGGTGATGGGGATGATAGCCAGAGTCCGGGTCAGCTTGACCGTGACTGCCTTGTCCAAAGTGGCCGTGCCCAGCTTGAACATGGAGTCCCAGGTAGCGGCGGCCGCGGTTACGGAAGACGTGTCGTTGATGGCCGTGCCCGCGAAAATGCCGAAAGCATCGCCGTGCAGGGTGTCAAAGCCGATCGCCTTGCCCAGCATTGGGAAAAAGATGGCGGCGAGGACGTTGAAGAAGAAGATCACGGAGATGGCTTGCGCCACTTCGTCATCATCAGCATCAATCACTGGCGCGGTTGCCGCGATGGCGCTGCCCCCGCAGATGGATGAGCCCACGCCGACCAGGGTGGAAATATTGAAAGGAATCTTCAGCCACTTGTGCAAGCCCCAGGCAAGCAAAAGCGACACGGAGATCGTGCAGATGATGATCGGCAGGGACTGGCCGCCCGTCTTTAAGATGACCCCTAAATTCATGCCAAAGCCCAGCAGAACGACGGCTGCCTGCAGGATGATTTTTGACGTGAACTTGATTCCTTCGGCGGCTTTTCCCTGGTCAGTCCAGCAGAGGGCGATGACCATGCCGAACAGGATCGCGATGACGGGGCCGCCGATTACGGGGAAGGCTTCCCCCAAGAGCCAGGCCGGAATTGAGATGCCTAAGCAGACCAAGAGACCTGGCAAGTTTCTTTTGAACCATTGCATTGATTTTTTACCTCCAAATTAGCTTCTGCTTCAGTATATTGCTTGCCAACGCAAATGAAAAATTGTATATTTTTTGCTAGCGATAAAAATAAATTATGGATGACAGGAGGAATTTTATGCTGGACTTTCGCGTCAAGACTTTCTTAACGGCCTGCCAGCTGCTCAACTTTACGGAGACGGCCCGCCAGTTGAACTTGACCCAGCCCGCGGTTTCCACCCAGATCAGGTACCTGGAGCGCGAGTATGGGGTCAAGCTGTTTGCCAGGGATGGGCGCAATCTGGTCCTGACCCCGCAGGGAAAGCTGCTGGAGCAGGCCATGCGGCACTTGGCCAATGACGAGCGGCGGATCAAAAACCAGCTTAAGAATGATGATTTGCGGACTTTGACTTTTGGGGTCACCAAGACGATTGGGGAGACGGCCCTGATCAAGATTCTGGCCGTCTATGTCAAGCGCCATCCTGGCGTCAACATCAAGGTGACCTGCGCCAACACGGCCAGCCTGCTCAGGCAGCTGCAAAACGGCAGCCTGGACTTTGCCTTGGTCGAAGGCAACTTCCCGCGCGACTTGTATGCCGAGCTGCCGCTGGCCAAGGAGCAGTTCATTGGGGTGGCCGCGAAGCAGCACGTCTTTAAGACCCCGCCCAAGCGGCTGGAAGACTTGTTCTCAGAAAGGCTGCTGGTCAGAGAGCCGGGCTCAGGCACTAGAAACATCCTGGAGCGGGGCTTGGAGCAGGAGAATTTTGCTTTGAGCAATTTTGCCCACTTCATCCAGCTGGAGAACATGCACACCATCATTGAACTGGTGAAGGCCGACTGCGGGATCAGTTTTCTCTACAAGGCCGCGGTCGCAAAAGACCTGCAGCAGGGGACGCTGCGGGAGTTGGACTTGGCTGACTTCTCGGCCAGCCACGGCTTCAGCTTTATCTGGTCCAAGAAGAGCCTGTTTGGCGGAGAATTTGCCCAGACCTGCCAGGAATTGCGTGACTGCTGGCTGGAAAAATAAAGAAAGCAGACTAGACCTTAAGCGGTCTGGTCTGCTTTTTATTTGATTTGGCTTAGTTTTGCCCTTGGCGCTTTTGGTAGAGCAGCCACTTGAGCCAGGCGACTTCCCCGGCCCCGTGGGCAAATTGGCCGCTGGCGATCAGATCTTCCAGCTGGTCGGTAGAAATGATCTCGCCCTTGATCTCTTCCAGGATCTCTCGCTGAGGAGCCGCGGCCTTGCTGGCCTTGGCCGCAAAGAGGGTGATTTTTTCATTGGTAGAGCCAAAGGAAGGGTAGGTGAAGCCCAAAGGGATGATTTCGCTGGCTTCATAGCCAGTCTCTTCCAATAATTCCCGCTTGGCGGCCGCGCTGGCTTCTTCGCCTTCATCGATGCCGCCGCTTGGAAACTCGTATTGCCAGCTGCCGACTGGGTGGCGGTATTCCTTCAGAACTAAGACGTGATCTTCGTCAACGAAGGGGATGATGGAGATGCCAAAGCCAATCGTGACATAGGAAAAAGGGGCAATCTGACCGTCTTTTTCGACTTTTTCCTGGATAATCGTGAAGCGGTCTGCGTTGATGGTATCTTTTTTAACGACTTTGTACATGGTGGCTTGAACGTCCTTCCTGTTTTGATAGTTTGCCCGCCAATTATAGCATTGCAACATTGCCTGGACCAATCAGAAAGCTTTGGGCAGTGGCTGGTGCGGCGAGCGCGGATTTTGAGTTAGTTAGGTACTTTTTCAAAAAATGGTTCCCGAAATGTGCTCGGCTGCGGCTGTTTTTCCAACAGCAAGCAAAAGACACTCATCTAAAGTGGATGAGTGCCAAGTTGCAATTAGTTCAGTATTTTAGTTTAGCGTTTCTAGCTAGGATGGCCACGCTTAGTTTTCGATCGTGACGTACTTGAAGTCCCAGTGGTCGCGCAGGTTGATCAAGTGCTTGATGCCTGGGCGAATGATCCAGGCGCTGGTGCTGGAGTAAAGTGGTGAAATGCCGACGTCCTTCAGCAGCACGCCTTCAGCTTGACTGAGGTCCTTCCAGCGTTGGTCGTTTGAGCCGGTCGTCTTTGATTCGAGGATCAGCTTGTCGTACTGGCTGTTTGACCAGTGACCGCCGTTTTGGGCGTTCTTGCTGGTGAACAGGTCCAGGAAGGAGATTGGGTCAGCGAAGTCAGCGCCCCAGGCAGTAACGACCATGTCGAATTGACCAGCGTCAGTTCTGGCCAGCCGGGTCTTGAATGGCAGGTTTTGAGTTGAGATGGAAACTTGTGGCAAGGTGTCAGCGATGCTTGATTGCATGGCTTCAGTTGACTTCTTGGCCCCGTCAGTGTCATCTGACAAAAGCTTGAAGCTCAGCTTGCTTACGCCGAGTTCCTTCATCCCCTTCTTCAAGTAGCTTTGAGCCAGCTTCTTGTTGTAGGTCGCGTACTGCTCGTCGTTCTTGTCGATCATGTTGATGTAGTCAGAGCCGTTGACCGTGGTCAGCTTGGCTGGAGTCAAAGTCTTGGCTACGGTGTTGTTGCCGCCAAGCACCTTGCACAGGGCTGGACGGTCGATGGCCAGGGACAGGGCCTTTCTGATGTTGGCGTTTTGCAGGTACTTGTTCTTGTACTGGTTGAACTGGATGTAGAAGGTAGTCCCGCGTGGGTAGAGGGTGTAGCCCTTAACGCTCTTCAATTGCTTGCTTTGCTCAGCATCCAGGGCAACAGCGTCAAGCTTGTTTGACTGGTAGAGGTTGTAGGCGGTTGAAGGAGTCTTTTGCACGCTGTAGTTGACCTGCTTGAGGTGGACGTGCTTCTTGTCCCAGTAGTTGTCGTTCTTGACCAGCTTCCAGGACAGGGATGAGCCGTTCCAGCCCTTCATGACGAATGGACCATTGTAGGCCATGTACTTGGAAGCAGTGCCGTACTTGGAGCCGTACTTCTTTACGGCCTTTTCCTGTTGTGGGAAGAAGGAGCCAAAGGCCATCAAGTTGTTGAAGTAAGGAATCCGCCGCTCAAGGGTAACGACCAGCTTGTAGTCGCCTACGGCCTTGATGCCCAAGGTTTCCGGCTTCTTCTTGCCGTTTTGGATGTCGTCCGCGTTCTTGATGCCGCTGAAGAGGTAGGCGTATTGGGAAGCAGTCTTCGGATCAACGGTTCTTCTCCATGAGTAGACGAAGTCCTTGGCGGTGACTGGGGAGCCATCGTTCCACTTTGACTTGCGCAGGGTGAAGGTGTAGGTCTTGCCGTCCTTGGAGACGGTTTCCTTGGTAGCCAGGGCTGGCTCTTGGGAGCCGTCAGCCTTTTCCCGGTACAAGCCTTCCATAGTGTTGATCAATTGCACGAAACTGGCGCTGTCAGTTGCCTTTGACAAGTCCATGGTTGGGATTTCGGCTGATTCTTCCCAATTCAGCACGTCCTTGCTGCCGGATGAAGAGTTGGAGCCGCCACAGGCCGTCAAGGCCAAGGCTGCCAGCATGGTCGTGCCGGCGGCCAAAAAGGTCTTGGTCTTTTTCATATTTTTTCCTCCTAAAATTACAGCTAAAGCTTAAAAAGCTACTTCCAGTGTAGCAGACCTAAAATAATAAAGAAATAGCTCGTATTTACTATGAAATCAACATGAACGGATTGTTAAAATTAACGCACTTTTCTTTGAAAGGGCTTAAAGGAGTCTGGGGGATTGCTAATAGAAAGCGGCACAAAGGCTGAAGTCGGTCTAAGCTTGAGACACAAATGATATAATATAAAAAATAAGAAACAGTTGACTAAAGGAGGTGCTAAGCATGGAGCGCTATGAATTCGACCCAAAAGTTCGGGAAAGCTATGAAAGCCTGAGCATCCCAATCGCGATCTATCAAACCGGACCAGAGGGACGGAAATTGCTGCTGGTTTCTGACGGTCTGTGTCAGCTGCTGGGCCAAAGCCGCTCCCAATTGATGCAAGGCACGATTGCCAGCGACCTGTCCTGCCTGCCGGCCTTGCTTGAGCGAAAGCGGGAGCTGAAGGCGGCTAAATCGGGATTGATCATGGTTGAATACGCTGATTTGACCAGGCAGCAGGAAAGGCTGTTTTTGACTGACCAGGCTTATTTGACCAGCCAAGAAGACGACTATTTCCTGGATCGATTGACCGGCTTGCCCAATACCAACTACTTTCAAAGCATCGCGCAAAAATACCTGAATGAGCTTCAGGAAAGCGGGCAGACGCCGATCGTGGTCTTTTTTGACATCTACGGGATGCATGCCTACAATGACCACTTTGGCTATGCCAAGGGCGACCAACTCTTGCGCACGACGGCCCGGATCATTAGGGCGGCTTTTCCAAACAGCCTCTTGGTGCGCTTCGTGGAAGACCACTTCGTCATGGTTACGGCTGACCACAACCTGCTCCCCAAGCTTAAGCGGGTGGCCAAGGACGTGATGGACAGCACCCATGGCTGGTCTGACGGGGTGCATGCCGGAATCTACTACTGCCAGGAGAAAATCGCCAATCCGATGACGGCGGTCGACAATGCCAGAAAGGCCCTGAAGTACATGGCCGGCAACCGCCAGCAGCTTTGCTGCGTCTACGACCAGAAGGTCAAGGACAAGTATGATTCCCGCGACTACGTTTTGACCCACTTCAATGAAGCTCTGCGGAAGGGCTGGATTCAGGCTTATTTCCAGCCGGAAATGCGGGCCATTACTGGCAAGCTCTGCGGGGCGGAAGCTCTGGCTCGCTGGGTTGACCCGGAAAAAGGGGTACTGAGCCCAGGCCTGTTTATTCCGGTCTTGGAAGAAGCCAATCTGATCCACCGCCTGGACTTATGCATTATTGAGCAGACCTGCCAGATTATCCGGGGAATGAAGGACGAAAATGAGCCGATGATCCCGATTTCCGTCAACCTGTCCCGGATTGACTTTCAGGTCTGCGACATCTTTAAGGAAGTCGACCGCTTGCGGCGCAAGTATGACCTCAGTCCCAAGCTTTTGAAAATTGAAGTTACTGAGTCAACCCTGACTACGGCGCCAGAAGCGCTGATGCGGGCCATGCGTGAATTCCAGCGGGCCGGCTATGACGTCTGGATGGATGACTTCGGCTCTGGCTATTCCAGCTTGAACAACCTGCAGAGCTACAATTTTGACCTGATCAAGATCGACATGATTTTCCTGCGCAATTTTGCCAGCAATCCAAGCGTCAGCACCATCGTTGCTGCCATAATCGACATGGCCAAGCGGCTGGGCATCCAAACCCTGTGCGAAGGGGTAGAGACGATGGAGCAGGCCGACTTTCTCCGGGAAGTTGGCTGCGAAAGGCTGCAGGGCTTCTTGTTTGCCCAGCCCCTGCCTTTTGAAGAATTTATTGAATATTTCAGCGACCATGCTGACGGCTACTTGGAGCCGGTCGAAGAGAATGAGTACTACCGGGAAGCTGGCCAGATCAACGTCCTGTCTGATCCAACCCTGGGCAGCAATCCAAAGGGCGAAGACATTCTGCCGATCGTTGAAATTGAAGAGGAAGCCGATGGCCGCTTGAATCTGATTTACATCAACAATAATGGGGAAGAGCTGCTGGCTAGTTGCCTGAACATGGACGGCCAGGAGCTGCAGGCGCGGCTGCTGGATGAGCAGTCCAACTGGCAGCGGGCGGCTAAGCGCCTGATCGCGGTTTGCCGCAGAAGCCGGGAACCTCATAGCCGGGACTTCATCATTAATGCCCAGCCCTTCAACCTGCGCATGATGAAGGTGGCTGGCGATGGGCAGCGGACCCTGTTCGTCGGCGTCATAACCGACCTTTCCAAGTACGATGCCGAACCAGGCATTTAAGCTGCTTGTAGAAAAATCAAACTATATAAAAGCAAGTCTTGCCGTTAACAGCGGCCGGCTTGCTTTTATTTTTGCCAAAAAGATGATTGCCAAGCCGGCAGGGCTGTCCTATAATAACGGTGTATTAGATGTCTAGTACAGTAGACAGCCGCATTGGAGGCGGCTGGCAAACGTGAACCGAAAGGGATGCGTAGCAAAGAAAGGAAGGATAAGCTGCCAGATCAATTGGAAGCTGGCCGGGGCAATTTGGAGCTTGGCCCTGGCGATTGGCCAATGGCAGAAAGATTTTGATGAAGAAGCAACAAGAAGCAAGGGGATGAATGAGCATGGAATTTAAAGACAATATTCCGATCTACCTGCAGATTCAAGATTATTTATTTCGGCAGATCGCGACTGGGAAAATGCGGCCCGGCGACAAGCTGCCCAGCGTCCGGGCCTTGGCCGTGGAATTGACCGTCAACGTCAACACGGTTCAAAGAGCCTTAAGAGAATTGAGCGACAAGGGCTATATCTATACCAAGCGGGGCGAGGGCAACTTCGTGACCGACAATGAAGACTTGATTGCCGACAGCCAGGAGCGGCTGGTCGACCGGGAGCTGGCCGAATTCGTCGTCCGCATGAAAGAATTAGGCATTGGCGAAGACCAGCTGGTCGCGGTGCTTGAAAGATATCTGCAGGAGCAGATAAGTTAGATAAGGGAGAGGGAAAACAAAATGTCAGATGTATTGAAAATTGCCGGCTTGTCCTACCGGATGAACCGGAAAGAGATTTTGGCGGATGTCGATCTGGAAGTCGCCTACGGCAAGATCGTGGCCCTGGTTGGAGCCAACGGGGCCGGAAAGACGACTTTGATGCGGGTAATTGCCGGCGTGGCCAAGAACTACCAGGGGACGGTAACGGTGGCTGGCGAAAGTTCAGAAGCTGGCCGCAAGGCCCACTTGTCAATGACTGACAACCTGAGCGCGTTTGCTGACGGCAGGAGGATCCGGGAGGTCAAAAGCTTCTATGAGGAAGTCTTTGCTGACTTTGATGGCCAGCAGTTTGACCAATTATTGGAATTCATGAACCTGAACGCTGAAGACAAGCTGAGTTCCTTGTCCAAGGGGATGCGGGAGAAGCTGATCATTGCCCTGGCTTTTGCCAGAAAGACCGACCTCTACCTGCTGGATGAGCCCTTCAGCGGCGTTGATGCCATGAGCCGGAAGAAGATCATCAAGTCCCTGCTTCTTTGGAAGCCGGATGAGGCGACGATCATCATCAGCGACCACATCCTGGACGAAATTGCCCCAGTTTTGGATGAAGTCGTCCTTTTGAAGGACAAGCACATCATCAAGCACAAGAGCGCCGACGAGATCCGGGAAGGGCACGCGTCAATTGAGGAATGGTACGAAAGTTTCTATGAAGGGGAGGAGTAAGCAGCGATGACGGACTTTAAGAAGGTCTATGGGGCCATGTTCAAGGCCCAGGCCAAAAAGATGCTGCTGGGCTACGGCTTCTGCGCCGTGCTTGCCGGCGTGACCTGGCTGGCCGTTGGCTTTTCCAATCACTGGGACCGGAATGCCGCCTTTGGGCCAATGATCATCAGCATTCCGATGATCGTCTTTATTTTGGCCGCGTTTATTTATAAATACCTGCTGGTCATCCGCTGCTGGAAGATCAGCCGCAGCCAGACCTGGCGCCTGCTGCCGGTGAAGTCGGGCAGCTTTGTCTTGGCCAACAGCTTGTCGGCTTTGGTCAACTATCTCTGCTTTATCTTTTTGGCGCTGGTCACGGTCGCGGTCTTTAGCATCCCGCTATGGATGCAAATGTCAGGCCAGGATTATGCCAATATGTTTAAAGGCATCGCGGAGGTCAACCGCCAGGTGAATCTGACGGCCACTTTGCTGATCCTGCTGTTGCTGCTGATGGCCAATTTCTTGGGCGATGTCTACTACTGGCTCTTCTTGGCGGATTCCATGGAAGCCTTGGCTGACCGCCTGCCTTTCAGCGGCAAGAGCGCCAAGGCCGTCAAGGCAGGCATCTTCGTGCTTTTGCTGACATTTTTTGCCTTTATCAACAACCAGTTTGCCAACGCCTTGGTCAAGCTGATGGGGGGCAAGCACGAAGTCAGCTTGTTCTCTGAAATCTTCGCGCCAGCTTCTGGCCACTTCAGCGGCAACGATTTCTTGATTGACTTATTGTTCATCCTGGCCCTGCAGCTTGCCTACGTGCTCTTGCTGGGAGCCTTGCAGTGGCTGGTGTTCAACAAGTTTACGGAAGCCAAGCGGAGCTAAGGACTTGATTTAGGGGGGAGAAAAAATGCTTGATTTTAAGCAATTGCTGGGTGTCATGCTCAAGCAAAAGCGCAAGCCGCTGCACGCGTCCTTGATTGCCGAAGCCGTGATCATGCTGGTGACTGTTTTGGGCTTTGGCTTTGCAATGCACTGGAGCATCGAGGGCAAGATCACGACCATCACCGTCGTAGCCGTGGTCATGTTCTTAGATATGATTGCCTATGCCATTTGGGCCATCTACCAGGCCTACAGGATCAACCGCAGCCAGACTTGGCGGGTCATTCCGGCTGATTCCCGGATCTTTCTCAATGCCAATGTCTTGACGACGGGCATGGGCATCTTCTGGCAGTGGCTTTTGTCCTGGGCCATGATGCTGGTCTATGTCTTGCCAGTGTCCCGGTCCATGGTGAGGACTGCCAGCTTCAAAAGCTTCATCGGCGACTTTTCCCAGACTGGCGGGCAAATGCCCGGCTTTCTGCCGGAACTGGCCGTCCTGGGCTTCTTTGCCGCGATCGAAATGACCTACTACTGGCTTTTGGTCACTGACCTGTCAGGTGCTTTGGTTGACCACTTGCCTGTTGGAGCCAAGGCCGCGAAGACTTTGAAGGAATTCATCGAGCTCTTGCTGGTGATCCTCTTTTCGTGGATCAGCGGCCACGTCTGGGGCAACCTGGCGGACGCGTTCACCCAAAAGGCGGACTCGATTTTCGCGATTTTGGGGATGCTGATCGTTGAGCAGATCATCATCTGCCTGCTTGCCGGCGGGGCTGAGACCTGGATTTTTGCCAAATACACGGAAAGCCAGAAATAGCAGGGGCGGAAGCTCATGAATGCTTTGGAGGATTAAGGATTTAAGCGGCCACAAGATTTCAAAGAGATTGAATTTTTTTCTTATTGCTAGTAAACTAAGTAAGTTGAAGAATAGTAAGAAAGAGGCATAATTTTGGCTAAGAATAAAATCCGCGTTAGATACGCTCCGTCACCAACGGGCCACCTGCACATTGGTAACGCGCGTACTGCTTTGTTTAACTACTTATTTGCACGTCACAACAAGGGTACCTTGGTTCTGAGAATCGAAGATACTGACACGGCCCGCAACGTTGAAGGCGGTGCTGAATCCCAGATCGAAAACCTGCACTGGCTGGGGATCGACTGGGACGAAGGTCCAGACGTTGGCGGTGACTTTGGTCCTTACAAGCAATCAGAAAGAAAGCCGATCTACCAGAAGTACATCGACCAATTGCTTGAAGAAGGCAAGGCTTACTACTCATTTGAGACGGAAGAAGAACTGGAAGCTCAGCGTGAAGAACAAAGAGCGATGGGGATTGCTCCGCACTACATCTACGAATACGAAGGCATGACTGCTGATGAGATCAAGCAAGCGCAAGATGAAGCGCGGGCCAAGGGTCTTAAGCCAGTTGTCCGCATCCACATTCCAGAAGGCGTAACCTACGAATGGGACGACATCGTTAAGGGGCACCTCAGCTTTGACTCAGACACGATCGGCGGGGACTTCGTCATCCAAAAGCGCGACGGGATGCCAACCTACAACTTTGCCGTGGTTATCGACGACCACTTGATGGAAATCAGCCACGTTTTGCGGGGCGACGACCACATTTCCAACACCCCAAAGCAGCTTTGCGTCTACCAAGCCTTGGGCTGGGAACCACCAGTTTTTGGCCACATGACTTTGATCATCAACTCAGCCACTGGCAAGAAGCTGTCCAAGCGTGACGAATCAGTCCTGCAGTTCATCGAACAATACCGGGACCTGGGCTTTTTGCCAGAAGCCATGTTCAACTTCATCACCCTCTTGGGCTGGTCCCCAGTTGGTGAAAGTGAAATCTTCTCCAAGCGCGAATTCATCAAGCAATTTGACCCAGCTCGTCTGTCCAAGTCACCAGCTGCCTTTGACCAAAAGAAGCTGGACTGGGTCAACAACCAGTACATGAAGAAGGCTGACAGAGACGAACTGCTTGACTTGGCCCTGCACAACCTGCAAGAAGCCGGCCTGGTTGAAGCAAACCCAGCTCCTGGCAAGATGGAATGGGTAAGACAATTGGTCAACATGTACGCCAACCAAATGTCCTACACCAAGCAAATCGTTGACTTGAGCAAGATCTTCTTCACTGAAGCTGAATACCTGACTGACGAAGAAGTTGAAGAAATCAAGAAGGACGAAGCCCGTCCAGCAATTGAAGAATTCAAGAAGCAATTGGACAAGCTGGACAACTTCACGGCCAAGAAGATCATGGGCGCCATCATGGCGACCCGCAAGGAAACCGGGATCAAGGGCCGCAAGCTCTTCATGCCAATCCGGATTGCCACTACCCGCTCAATGGTGGGCCCTGGCATCGGTGAAGCCATGGAATTGATGGGCAAGGAAACGGTAATGAAGCACCTGGACCTGACCCTCAAGCAGCTTGACGAAGCTGGGATCAAGTAAGAAGAATAATTTTAACGGAGACAACTGCTCTTGTAGCAGTAGCCTCCGTTTTTTGGTATATTACGGGAAAGAGGCAACTAAGATGGCCATGAATTTTATATTGTTAGAGACGCTGTGCAGATATTTGATTCAGATCAAAAATTATGCCACCTGTTAAAGATTGATCGAGCTTTTATCTTTGGCTTTGCTGAAGGGCAAATGCTGATTGGCGAAAATGATAGTATTACGCTTGCCACCACTTTGGCATTTGGACAGAATGTAGAGAAATTTATTGCTTCTACTGAGAGAGTTGCATCTGATTGGTCGGATGAGGAAAATGGTAAGTATTTTGCCAAAGTAGCAAGAAAGGTATGAACCATTAGATAAGTTTTTTGTCAAAATAAGCACTAAGCTTTCGCTTAGTGCTTATTTTCTTCTCTCATTTCTTTAGGTGAGCAGCCATATTTTTCGGCAAATTTTTGGTAGAAAAAGGTCTTGTTGCTAATGCCCACTTCTTTGGCGATCTCCGACACTGGCAGCTTGCTCGTCTTAAGCAATTTAGCCGCAATCAGCAGCCTTTCTTCGGTTTGTGCCTGGGAAAAAGAAATCCCCACTTCTTTTTTAAACAAGCTGCCCAGATAAGAGCTATTGTAGCTATTTTCTTCGGCAAATTTTTTTCAAGGAGGTGGTCTTAAAATTCTCCGAGATCTCTTTCAACATCTGGCTGACGATGGTCGACTGCTGGCTAGCCTTGGCGCTGGCTGCCGCATCCCGGAGGAGCAGTACTTTTAAGGCGCCGAGATAGTGGTGGAGGAGATTTTTGGAAGGATTTTTCGACCAAAATTCAGCGATTAGAAGATCGGCCACCGTCTGGATTTCCGCCTCGGCTTGATCATGGTGGAAGACCAGGTACTCGGCTTTTCTCCCCGGGATCAGCTGGGCAAAGGAGAAGTCAGCTGTTTCAGAAAAAATTAAGTTGATCAAGAGGTCATCTTTGCCGAGGGCTTGGATGGTGTGAGGCGTGCCCACGTCAAGCAGGAGCAGGTCGCCGGCCTTTAAGGCCAAGTCCTTGCCCGCAATGATTTCAGTTGCCTGGCCCGACAGCAGATAGTTGGCCTCCAAGAAGAGGTGGGTGTGCTCGGGGCAGTCGGCAAAGCGCGCATGCTTGCTGACAAAAATTTTCTGATTGTTGAAGAGGGTGGGTCTGAAGACCGGCATGGCCAGGTTTAGGTCGTTTTCTTTAAAGGTGCGGCCAGCGAAGTCGGCCACAAAGTGCTTTGTTGTTTTTTGCTCAGCCTCAACTGGGGTCAGCTGCTGCAATTCTTTTAGGATTTCTGCTTTCATATTTTTAGGATAAAAAGAATTTTCCGCTGATTGCAAGAATAAATTGAACACTTACCAATAATATCTGGTAGCTTTTGACTATCTGCGCCGATAAATATGGTCAAGCTCTACGTCAAAGCACTCTTCTGGAGTCTTGTAGTTTAAGATCTTTCGAGGAAGAGAGTTGCACTATACTTCGATCTTAGCAATGTACGCTGCATTTATCCATGCAATCTCCCTTAGGAATATAGCGTCTAATAAGCCCAGTGCGGCCTTCTACGCTACCTTTATCACAGGATGTATAAGGGTGAGCATAGTACACAAGCGTCTTGGAAACTTGCTCAAGATTTGATAGATTCGCGAACTCGTAGCTGTTATCGGTTGTGATAGACTTAAAGATTCTGTTCCATTTGGATCCATAAAACTCGCGAATCTTGTCAAATGCCTTCATGATGCTGACTGAAGTCTTATCTTCAATCTTGATCATGAAGAAGCGATGTGTCTTCCGTTCATACAGAGTAAGCAGCACATCATTCTTGGTCTTGTGTCCAAGAACTAGGTCACATTCTCAGTGGCCAAAGTCCTTACGAGTATCGATTCTAGGACTACGTTCATCGATGCTTCGGCCTAGAATGCGCTTGTTTGCACGAACAAAAGCATAGTTGATGAACTTGCTTCGACGAAGAAACAAGCTCTTACGGCCGCATTCGCGTCTATGGCGCTCATAAGTCATTTGCCCCTCGACATTTGTATCGTTTCACATTGTCAGTATAAAGGGATACAGTACCTCTTTTGATCATACACGATTGTACTTGGCGAGCAGTTAAGCTCTCTAGCAATGGTACGATTTGAGCAGCCAATGGAATGCATCACTTGAATTGTAATTCGGTCATCCTTCGAAAGGTGCTTTCCCTTTTGGTGTGGTTTAGTGTTAGAATAGGAACAATCCATTTTAGCCTCTCTAGAAATGTTTTGTGGTAATTCATATTCTACCAAAAGGTTGAAATGGATTTTTTGTGCTCTGATCCAGTGAAAACGGTTTTTTTTTCACTAGATCGGAACAGTGTTCAACTTGATTTCACAATCGGCGAGTGCTAGATTTGAATTGGCAAAAATAATAATTATTTAACCAATATTAATTATTCTTGCTTTTCTTTAATCATGTATTTGAGTATTAACTCAGTTATGTTTTAGAAAGGAAAGTTACAAGCGAATAATGCTAAGAAAGAAAAATAAGATGTTCGTTGACAGTGCTGATCGAACACCACACTACAGCTTGAGAAAGCTGTCCGTTGGTGTAGCGTCAGTTCTGCTTTCAACCACGTTGTGGATGGGTGTTAATGGCTCTGTAGCGCATGCTGATACGATTAACGACACACCTGTTGCCGGAAAAGTTGAGGATAAGTTAGATCCATCAGAGACGCATAAGGATCAAACGCAAGCTCAGACTGCCGAGTCAACTAGCCAAGCTTCCGTAGCAAGTGCTGAAAAGCAGAACGGGAAAGCTCAAGCAGCAGTGGCTGATGTAAATCAGGCTGAAAACAAGCAAGCACAAGAAGGCGGCAGCGCCAATGATGAAGTGCAAACGACAACTTCAAACGATGCGAAAGCTGACGTGGCAAAGCAAGAACCTGCTGCTCAAAGTCAGCCAACTACTCCGCAAACTCAAGTTTCAGCCCCCAAGACGTCAGCGGTCAACAAGAAGATGGCTAGGGCAAGGATTATGGCTACTGCTCCAGCTGGTGATGAAAATACGGCTTCCGACGATCAGAACCAGGCTATCATTGAGGTGCAGCACCAGATCTCCGACAAGAACGAGTACTTGTCGAGTCTTGCCAACCAGGCGAATCAAGATGGACTGACTGTTAACAAAGAAGATGATGTCAAGACCTACGCTGTCAAGAAAGATGCGTTGGATGATCTGGACAAGCAGGCCAGTTACATTCAAAGCCAGGTGACCAAGTACAAAGCCGAAAAGGCGACTTATGACGCGGCCATGAAAGCCTACGAAGAAGACCTGGCCAAGTGGAATGCTGCTCAAAGCTCACCGCATACGGTCAAGGGAATTTCACAGGGCCTGTCATTTGCCAATGAACACGATGCTTCGCTTGACGTTACTTCCGGAAGCGGCGAGCCGGTCAAATTCATTAAGTCCACCGCTTGGCGGGGCAGCGATGGCCTGGGCGTATATACTGATGGCATGACTAGTGGTGGCAACATTTCCAAGTCATTCAGTGATTCCGATATTTCCGACAGCCAGGCTGAAGGGACAGCCTCTGACGGCAAGGACTGGGGCAAGACCTATACTGGCATTCAGCTTAAGGTAGACGAAAGTGTCGTTGCCCGCTACACGGGACTGAAGAATTCCGTCTACATTGACAAAGATGGCGTCGCACATAAGCTGGGCCAGGCTCAGGTCAAGTACACGCTGAACGAAACCACGGCAAAAGATAGAACTGCCAATATCTTCTTGTCCAACAACCCTAATATTGCTTTGTGGTATGGGGCAGCTGGTGATGGGGTAACTGGTGGTCAGAAGAGCAGTGGCCGCGTTGACCTGACCGTTGATCTGACCTTCTACGACGAAAACGGGAAACCAATTACCCTGGACAAGGGCAGCGACGCATGGCTTGACATGAGCAGCCTTAACAACGGCACCACCAAGGTTGAATACTTCGCTCCAAACGGCAACACCACCATGCAAATTCCAGGGTCAAGCATTAAAAGTCATGCTGACGGCCGCTGGTATGCCGATAACAATAACGAAGTGCAACCTCCTGCTCCTGCTGACTGGGACAATCCAAAATCGTCGTCCTTTTCAGCCAACCGCTACTACGGAGCGGCCATTATGGAGCTTGAAGGCAATTCCTTCCATATTGGTCAGAAGATTACCAAGTATAATCCGAAACTTACCAACTCACGCAATGTCTATAGCTGGTTTGCACTTGACTCCACCTTGGCCACTGCCTACAAGCCAGTTGAGCCGAAGCCAAAGATTGCTTGGCATGGAGTTAAATACGAGCCGCAAAAAGCCACGGTAACGTACATTGACGACACCACCAATACGACTCTGAAGACAGACAGCGAGAGCGGCGACTCGGGCGCAGATTCCGGGTACAACACCAAATCAAGCATCGATGACTACAAGAGCAAGGGCTATGAGTTCGTATCAGACAGTACCCATGGCCAGAACGTTGTCTTCGACAATGAAAGCTACTTCGTTCACCTGAAGCACGGCACGGAGCCAAATCAGGACACGACGACCGTAAAAGAAACGATTCACTACAACTACGCGGATGGCAGCAAGGCGCGTGAAGACCACAGCGAGAGCGTAACCCTGAGCCGGACGGGGACGAAGGACAAGGT
>NZ_JAOQBX010000029.1:0-23437 GCF_044902225.1 Lactobacillus sp. 23-2
GTTAAAGAATCAATTAGCCGGAAAGATTTATTTACACAAAAGAATTGACAGTCTCAAGGCTGATCCTATGTTATCCACAATCATGATCTTTTATGTACATCAGAATTTACAGTATTTGATATCCACTATGTCCTTCCTGCATACTATCAAACAGTATTTTTCAAAAAGCTTGCGCCCCGCTATCATAAAAGCATCAAGAGAATCTGACAAGCAGAAAGGAAAATAATAAACATGAAATTACTGATTTTGGCAGCTAATGGTCAAATTGCCCGCATTGTTGAAGAAAGACTTTGACCCGCCCTGTATAATTAAGAAGAATAGGCCTGCTTAACCAGCAGACCTATTTTTTCGCCTTCCCTTTTGCTAGAATCAAGAAAAAGGAGGCCGACAAGATGGAAATCACGAAAAGCAGCGGGCAAGTCAACGAGAAAGTACACCAAATGCTGCAAGAATACAATGCTCAGTACATGGAAGATTCGGGTGACTACATCTTTTACATCGAAGAGGATGGCAAAATCGCGGCAGGTATTGTTGCTACTGCTGTCTTTGACACGGTTGAAATCGACTATCTTTGCGTGGCTGAAGGATGCCGCAGCCATGGCTACGGCCTGCAGCTGCTTAATAAGGTGGAAAAAGAGGCCGCGGCTAAGCAAATCAAACGCATCATCCTTAACACCTACAGCTTTCAAGCGCCAAATTTTTACAAGAAGTTGGGCTATAAGCAGCTGTTCAAAATCGCTCCAGCCTTTAAGGACTATGATCAGTACTACTTTATCAAGGAGCTTTAAACAGAAAAATGGTGATCCAGAACGGACCACCATTTTTTGCATTACTGCATCCCATACCCGATTACTTTTTCTTCGAGCTCACTAATGACATCTTCAGAAATGTCAGCGACGGCAATTCGGAAAATTTGATTCAAAGGAGTCTGCCTGGAGCTCTTTTGGTTTGATAATACCCGCCCCGTGGCTGCTTCATATTTTTTATTCGCTGAGTTACGGAATATCCCCTGTTCATGGTCCCATCCCCTTTTTCTAATATCTTATCAGTTTTCAAAAAACGGTGGAGTCCGAATGCGATCGAACTTCACCATTTTCGTTCAGAATTTAAATGTGCTATGATAATCATGTAGATCTTAAAAGTACACTTAAAATTGGAGGACTAACAATTGCGCGTACCAGTACCTGCTTTGGATGACAGTTTGAGCAAGGAAGAATTTTTAAAGCTGATTCCGGCAGCTTTTCAGTCGGTAGTCTTTGGGACGATTGCCAATAACCGCCCGTACACAAATGTCGCAGACATCGAACTGGAGCTTGACGGCAAGCTATACTTTGCAACGACTTACCAAAAAGGCTTCTATCACCGCCTGCACGCGCAGCCGTATGTTTCAATCACCGCGCTCAAAGGCGAAGAAACCATGTCCAGCGTGGGCTTTACCTTGAACGGGACGGTTAAGGAAGTTGACTTATCCTATCTTGACCGCATTTACGAGCAGCATCCGGAAATGCTGGAGATCAACAAGACGGAATCAGAACGCCGGGAGCTGCTGCGGCCTTTTGAAATCGCGCCGACTGACGGCTTCGTCTATGACTTGCGCCAGACGCCAATCTTTCAGAAAAGCTTTGATTTCTGAGAGGGATGCCGCGCCAATCGACTGATATGCGATTTTTTGGGTGACGGACTGCTGTTGCGCACTTAGGCGATATTGAGCTTTTTCATAGCAAATCCGCGTCAAGATGATTGATCCGAAATGGAAGTAGCGCGGTATATTAAAATCCCATCCTAGCAATGCTAAGATGGGATTTATCAGTTTATGAGACTTTATTCCAACCTCGATCAACACGCTTCCATACGTTGATTATTTGGAAATGACAGCTTGCCTAGAAGACAGGGCTTATAGACCTTGGGCATCTTGATAGTTGGTTTCTGCCAGCCATGATATAACTGCATTGCCAACATCAGTACGATGCACATCATGGACTGATCTGCTATCGCCAACATCTATTACCGGCTCTAAGCCTTCCGACTCGTTAATTCTATTTGCGGCTGCAAGACTTGCAATTACTGCATCATGTTGGCGCCGTCTAGCATTATCAAGTCTGGCATATTCTTCTCGGTAGTAATTCATATCATTAGCTTCTTTGGCTTTAGCTAACTTTAAATCGAAATCTCTTACAATTGTTGCATATTCGGCCATATCATTAATTAACATGTCATGAAAGTCAGAGTAATAGTTTTCGTCTTCTTCGTCAACTAAGTTGCCTAATTCGTCTAGTGCCTTTTGATTGATAAAGTATGCAGCCATTGGTCTATTCTGAATAACGGATTTCGTCCGCTTTCTAATATAGTCTGAATTCGCTTTTTCAACTTCATTCATATCAGTTGGATCTTCGACTAAATTAAGTTGGTAGAGTACCTCGCCAATTTGCTTGCGATTATTAATCCACTCTTCGTCAGTCGATAGGCTCTTTATCTTACTGTTTAATTTGTTCAAGCGAATATATAAATTAATCTTTTGGGTCTCGGTCAGTTTATATGTCATATTAATTTCTCCTTACTTTTTGTTTACGATGTTGCTTCATGTACGTTGGACTAGCAACTTCATCGGTAAAATCTTTCTTTTTGCGATTGATTTCCCATCGATCTTGATCGATAGTGTTTCTAAATTCAAACTCAAAGTGATAAACACGCTCCATTTTCTAGCGGAGATAAGTTGTTAGCATACGTCTACAAGGGCAAAAAGCTGCGTGAGGAGATGCCGTTCTCGTCTCCTTCTAGCGGAGATAAGTTGTTAGCCCAAGGCAAGCAGGAGTACCAAGAGCGCAAGGCGTCACCTAAGGTTCTCGTCTCCTTCTAGCGGAGATAAGTTGTTAGCTCGAAAAGTCAATCGTTGATGGCATCAAGGCTGGAGTTCTCGTCTCCTTCTAGCGGAGATAAGTTGTTAGCAGATGGACACGATCTTTAGAAACTCTGCATTGATGAGAGGTTCTCGTCTCCTTCTAGCGGAGATAAGTTGTTAGCCTGAAAGCTTTGAAGAATTTATGCAAAATTTTGAGTTCTCGTCTCCTTCTAGCGGAGATAAGTTGTTAGCTAAGTTCTACATGATGAAAAAAGACAACAAAAAGAATAGTCTGTTCTCGTCTCCTTCTAGCGGAGATAAGTTGTTAGCCGATGGCTTTGAGAGATGGCTGGAAATCCCAGTTAGGTTCTCGTCTCCTTCTAGCGGAGATAAGTTGTTAGCTGAGTTCTGTTTTTATGGGTTACGTCATCGGTCGGCCCGTTCTCGTCTCCTTCTAGCGGAGATAAGTTGTTAGCGGAACTTGAAGCGCAAGAAATTCTTGATCGTTTCGACCGTGTTCTCGTCTCCTTCTAGCGGAGATAAGTTGTTAGCTTACGGATGACTTTTATTGTTACGGGCGAACATGGGTTGAATTTAGGTTCTCGTCTCCTTCTAGCGGAGATAAGTTGTTAGCAGATAATGACAAAAAATCATTAAAATCTTTAAATGACAAGTTCTCGTCTCCTTCTAGCGGAGATAAGTTGTTAGCAAAAGCAATGTTTAACGATATTAAAGGGATTGCAAGTTCTCGTCTCCTTCTAGCGGAGATAAGTTGTTAGCAAAGGATGGTGTAGCAAATGACTAGAATTAAGCACAGAGTTCTCGTCTCCTTCTAGCGGAGATAAGTTGTTAGCTTGTAAAAAGTTTGACGGTTGTACTGTTTACGAACATCAGTTCTCGTCTCCTTCTAGCGGAGATAAGTTGTTAGCTTTAGCAACGGTTCTAAAATAGCTAAACATAGCTTTTTTAGGTTCTCGTCTCCTTCTAGCGGAGATAAGTTGTTAGCCGTGACAATCTTGTAAGGTTTGCTGTAGTCCCGCTCGATTTCGGTTCTCGTCTCCTTCTAGCGGAGATAAGTTGTTAGCTCTTTTTTCTTCAATCGTTGCGCCTTTTTTGTAGATCCGTTCTCGTCTCCTTCTAGCGGAGATAAGTTGTTAGCACAACAAACCTTTTTTAAATGAAGAGGTCGTTAAATTTGCGGTTCTCGTCTCCTTCTAGCGGAGATAAGTTGTTAGCAAAGAACAAGATGGAGGAAAAGAAAATGTTTGATCAGATGTTCTCGTCTCCTTCTAGCGGAGATAAGTTGTTAGCTTCGTGATGTTTAATTTTCTTTTTAATTTGATTAAGGTTCTCGTCTCCTTCTAGCGGAGATAAGTTGTTAGCATCAAGACCAGGTGTATTTTTGCTGATCGACCCAACAAAGTTCTCGTCTCCTTCTAGCGGAGATAAGTTGTTAGCAGACCAAGCTTGAAACACTGATGCATGAAGCAATTCCCAGCATTTTGATCGTCCAATAACCGGGCAGAACGCTTCAAGCTGCATCCCTTTTTGTCCAATTTTCGGGCAAAAACGGCTGTCTGCTAATGAGAACATAACTTATTATACCATGCAAACTATTAAATCACGATCACCTTTGGCACAGATACCGTCTTAAGTGGTGCATTCGGCCCCAAAATATTGATCTGTTTATCATTCACCTCATTTGGCAGCAAATATAGAGTTATCATGCCGTCATCTGGAACTTCATTTTTCAAAATTTTGATCAAATGATCCTTTGTGGTATCGGACTCAACTTCTCTTTCATACAAGCTGTATTGCTTCATGTCAAATCCCAGCTCGACCAGCCGCTTCCTATATTCAGCGGCTTCTTTGCGTTCTTCTCTAGTGTTTCTGGGCAGATCAAAACTCAATAGCAGTACCATCACTTGCCTCCTTGAATAAAGGTTGGCAACTTCAGGCTGCTTGCACTATCCGCTTGAAGACATGCCAAATATGACTTGATAGTTTCCTCTACCGCATCCCCGATTCGGAAAATCTTGTCCCCAATTACGCATTTTTCCAGCATGATATGAACAATCGCCTGTTTGTCTTCCGGCGTCAGCTCAACGTCTTCGACATCTCTTTCCCGCAAATGCAATACAATCGAGAAATCAATCAGTGGCCGGTAGCATTCTATTAAGTCATCTGACAGATTAAAAGGATTTTCCGTTGAGCGGTGGTTCACCCCATAGCTTGGTTCCAAGCCATGAACGACAATCTTTCTTCTGATCAGCGCCCGAATAATCGCATATCCATAGTTCAGACTGGCATTAACCAGATCGTCATAGCGGCCGCGCTTGAAATCCTTGCCAAACAAAGACTGAAAGTACTCCCTGGCCGTGTAGGCTTCAGTATTATGTTTATCTCCCTCCGTGACGTTTTTCACAGCTGACCTAAGCAGCTCAACATCTGTCTTCGGCCTCTCCAGAAGCTCCAAACATTCCGCCTGATTCTGAATCTTTCTGACCACGATCTTATGCCAAATGCGGCTCTTGGCTTTAGCACTCAAGTTCAGCTGCTTTTGCAGCATCTCCAGCCGGTGCTCCTGACCATAGATATTGTCAAACAAGACGAGCGGTGAATGCTTGCTGTCACAGAAAAGCAGCATAATATTGTTCTCAGCGCACTTTTCAATCAAGTGCTGACTCAAATAGCTCTTTACGTTGTCAAAAATTATCGCGTCAAGATCCTCATAGGCAAAGTACTTCTCCGTATGATCCTGCAGGTTCGTCGCTTTCACGCCGAACTTGCTTATCCCGACGAAATTTACGTTCTCAACATACAGAATATTCTTCATACGTCATTTTTTCTCTTTTACGCTGAAACAGCATCTGCCCATTTCATAGAAGCCGATATTTGCTTCAGTATCTCTTTTGCCGCTATTTTCAGCAACCAAATTCTGTTTTACTGACCTCAGCTTGTATGCCACGCGCTTGGCTTTAGTCAGCTTGAACACGCCATTCCCCTTCATCTTCATTCGCCTTGGAGTATCGTCTCTAATTCTATCGAGATCGATCTTGCCATAATTTGCCTTAGTCCATAAGCCGCTGCCACCGCCAAGATAAATTGGATGATTGTAGCCGTGCTGCTGGTATTTTGGATCCAAGTCCTTCAAAAATCTCGCTTCATATTGCTTGTAGAATTCATCCGCGGCCTTGCTCAAGCCATTGATCAAATCAGCCGCTTCATCGCCAACCGTCGTGATGGTAAAGGTAACCTTGGTGAAGGGCTTGAGGCACTCCCTAGTCAGCGGCAGCGGATTTGGATCCGGCTTGCGCTTGTTGTAGTCCCATTTCTTGGCAATTATCAAAGAAGACAAAGCCAGTGGCTCGCTGTCGGATACCCGGATATTATGGAAAATATCATCCTTGCCACCCCAGTGTGGTTCTTCGTATCCAAAACGGGTGTTGAGCAAAATCGTTCTGATTGCCCCCTTAAGAGATGAGCCTGGAATATAGGGTTGGCCTTGTGGATCCTTGATAAACTTGGCAATTTCATTCAATCTGTCAGGGTCAACGCCCACGTCAACCTCAGCCCCCGTTCTCTCAATGGCGTAACCACCCAAATCACGGTCAGTAAAGTCGATCCGGCGCAAGAATTCACCCAAGCGTTCATTCTTTTCCTGCCGTCTTGAAGACATCAGGTAGTTTTCAAAAGCCTCCTGCTGGCGGGGCTTGGCAGCCAATTTCTGATAAAGGGTTACAAAATTTGGAAAATAATACTTGTTGTTTTCGTAAATGTATTCCCGCTGCTTATAAGTTTCTCCGTTGCCAATGAAAACCGGAGCCAGAGTTCTCAAGATGAACTGGAATTCTCTGTATTGTTGCATATCTACACCTCAAAACTATAAAACAAGCCCTTGGCGAAGTTATAGACTGGATGAGCGAAATTAGCTGGCCGCACGTCAACGATCGCGCCTTTGTACTTGCTCTTAAAGATGCTGCCAGCTTTGAACTTGTACAGATCCTGCTTTCTCAGCAATTCCTGCTCACTTTCGCTGTACGCGAAGCCACTGTCCTTCTTGATCTCGTAGGTAGCGTTATCCATCACTTCTTCCAGTTCCGCATTCCGCGGCAGACTGGCAGCCAATAAAAGCTGCCAGTCGCCTTGGTCAGCTTGCATCCGCGAACTCATTTCATCTGGCAAATCCATGATTTCCAGATCAAAAGACCCATACCCCGCGCTTCTCTTGCCGCCCAAGCCGCTAAACTGCAGGCTCATCATCAGCTGATCCAGCAGCTGGCTTTGCTCCGCAATTACGTATAAAGCACCAGAAAAGCTGGTAACCGCGACTTCGTATGGATCTTCACCCTTTTTGGTCACTTCCGTCGTCACCGCGAAAGCTGCCTGCTTAGCAGCAAGTTCTTCAACGTCTGCCTGGCCATTCACGAAGCTTTGAAATTCCGACAAAGGCACGGCATACAAGCTGTCAGCAATCTTTTGGCTGTTCGCGTCATGCTGGAAATGTTCAAAATCAAATTTCTTTGCCTTTGGATACGAGACTGGTTTAGGCAAATACGGCTCGCCAACATACGGAAAGGCATCGCTCAGCACGAAGCTCTCTTTCTCCGCTTCATTGATGAACTCATCCAGGCAGTCATTCTTCAATGCTTCCAGACATAGGGCACTGAACAGTCTGCTTGCCTCAAAGTGAGCGACACTGGTATTAAGATAGCCATCGCCAAAATGCGCCTTTTGAAAGTGCATTCGATAGATTTTCAGAGCCATCTTACCCCTCCAGTTTGTCGTTGATCTCGCTGACGTCGTAATCGCCAAAAACAGTTTCCGCATGCAGATTCGTGAATTTGACCTTGCCGTAGCCGCGGCTGCCGCTGCCACCCAAATAGTCCAGCTCCAGCAACTTAAAGCCGGTCAAAATCGTCTCCAGATCTTCTTTGACTTGGGATGAATCAAGCACGTCATAAATCAGTTCAAAATTGAAGCGGCTTCCCCGGACAGCCCGTTCGATCTGTCTTGGATTAGCCTGCATTTTAACCCGGTCAATCGTATTTTCAAACTTTACCTCAGTATAGGTATTGATTCCCATGTCAACCAGTTCTTGGCCATTGGACAAGACGCTGTCTCTAAAGAGCAATCTGCCCTGAACCGGGGCTTTGCCATCTTCGCCACCAGCAGCGGCAGCGCCAAACAAGCGGATGATTTGCTCGCAATCTTGGTTTGGATTGTTGGCAATTTTGTCGTTCATCGCCGCGGCCAGCAAAGTGCGCATCTTCCCCTTCAGGCTTGAGCCAGGAATAACCGGCAGGTGGGTCAATGGATCCCGGATGATTGGATTGTCAATCGCCCCAATTGCTGCAAAAGCCGTGCTTGCCCCGATGTGCATCCCGCTTTCCAACACCAGCTGTCCCGTAAATCTGATTTTTGCCAAATTAGTCATTGTTTTGTCCTCCACCGTAATACTTGAAGTATGCCACCAAAGCTTCCATATACTTGCACAAACGGATGATCTCGCGCTTTTGCTGGCTTTCGCTGCCCGTCTTTTGTTCAATCTTCTTCACGATCTCCAGCAGCTGGCTGGCATCAATAAAGCTCTTCATGGCTTGATTCCTACCGGCAGTATAGACCAGTTGAATCCGGAAATAGGTCAGCTGGTCATAGATACCGGCTAAGCCGGAAATGTTGGTCGCATCAAAAATTGCGCTGGTCATTCCCAGCAGGTTTCTCAGCTGGTTATAGCTGATCTCATCATTTTCCCTGGAGCCAGGAGCCTTGAAGCCATTCTGTTTGCAATACCGGATAACTGCTTCTGCTTCATCGACATAGCGTTCATCACTGAAAGTAATCTTGATGTTTGGTTTTGGCACTTCATAGCGCGATTTGTTATTAAAGTGCTGGTGTGAATTTTGGTACATGCTTATTCTTCCTCTCTGATACTGTAGACATACAGGGTCAATGCCAGCTCAACTTGGCTGATTTCTTTGTCATCGCTGAACCAAGTCATGATGCGTTGCTTGAACTTTCTAAAATTCTCTTTGTTGCTGCTTGCTTCCTCCAGTCTGGTCAAGTAATAAGCCAGTCTGGCAAATGAGATTCTGTCTTGCCGCTCACGGATCAAGTCCAGCAGCTTGTAAATAAAGACCTTGCCCCGTTCAGATTCATTGTCAAAGAAATCAGCGATAATTCTGAGCTTGCCTTCAAGGATGTCTTTTTCATACTCATCGAAGGTCAGCACATTCTCCTTGCTGAACAAGGCGATCCGGTCTTTTCCGGCTAATTTAGCCGCTCTAAGCAGCTCCTTGCTTTGCCGGGCAATAATATTGATCGGCATTGAATCAGGGAAAAGGCCAATGGCGGCCGACAGCGTCATTTTATGGTCAGTCCATTTGACAAATGTATCACGGATATCCTGGGCAAAATCAAGCAAGTCATCCCAAGCTCCTAATACAAAGGCATCATCGCCTTGAGAATAAATGATGCTTAAATGATAGTCTTCTGCAAACTGATTCAAGTAGAGCTTAAAGAAGAGGTCAATTCTTCTGGAAAGCTCAGCAAAGCGACTGATCGTGGTGAATTTGCCGCCTTCCTGCGGATAAAAGCCAGTCAGAAATTTCGCGTGCAAGTCGTCAATGTCAAACATCAAAGACCCAAGGCGCTTGATCCCTGTCGGCAGCTCTTCTTCTGCCCGCCACTCCCGGTCACTGAAGTAGCTGAAGCTGTTGCGCGGCGCGCGGCTGAAATCGCTGACCCAGATATGCGTTGCCTGCTGCTTGCCACTCGCGTAAGAATTCTTCGTATAGACCTTGCCAGAGAGCTCTTGATCTTGAACTTCTTCCTCGCTGACCGTATGCAGGTAGTGCTCATCATCCAGCGGCAAGCCGCGGCTGTCATCGTTGACGACAAAATACTTTTCCTTCTGGATGTCCTGGGAGAAATTCTCCAGCTTGCCACAGAGCACGCACTTGTTCTCATCTGGAAGCAGGTTCATTACGCTATGGCAAACCGCGCATTCCCGGCCGCTCTTCTTGCCAAAGGCGTTCAGCCGCTTCAGGGTGGCCATGTCATAGCGCTGGTCCAAATCACGGTCAATCCAGCTATCAAGGTCCTTGAAAAGCTCAGCATAGTTTTTAGCTACCCGTTGATACTCTTCCAGCTTGCTGTTGCCGGCCTTGATGTCAGCAGCCGAGAATTCTGCCGTCCCAAGGGCGAGGTAGAGCTTGCTGCCAAAATTCTTCAATAAGAACTCATTGAACCGCTTTTGTGCTTTTTGGATGATTTGGACATTGCGGCCAGTATTTCCGACAAAGAACAAGCCATCATGGCTGTTTTGATAAAGGACGTTGGCCTCTGTCAGATCCATTTCCGCCAGCAGCCGGTCCAAGAACCAGCGCGTCAGCATCTCAACATAGAAGGCCCGGCTCCGCAGCTGCTTGTATGCCCCTTTGCTGGTAATCGTGTTGATGAAGTCGTCAGTTCCAGCAAATTCATAGCCTACCAACAGAAAAGCCTTTTCTTTATAGAACTTTTTCTCCCGGTAGCTGCTCTTGCCGTTGCCAAACAGCGTCTCTTGATAGTCATGATCGTTGTGATAGTCAAGGTACTGTTTGATCGCGCAGGCAAAAGCTGCCGACAGTTTCATGTGGTCATACAAGGAAATGTCCGGTTCCCCGTCTTCAGCCGTGTCTGATGGGATTTCTCCCATTGTCTCTTCAACCAGGTTCATTACGCTGGGAATGTAGTCTTCCGTCAGTTCAACTTTCTGCATCCCTGCCTTGAAAAGCCTGACTACCCGCTGATAGCGCTCAGGCGTGAATTCTTCCTTTTCGTTTACGACAAGCGGGTCCATATCGGAAACAAGATCAGGCCGCATCTCAGTAGGATGAAGGCAACGCTTGCCTTGTTGATCGCCAAAGCGGTTGAAAATATCTGACAATGGTATTTTGTGATCCCATTTGCGCGTTCCGCCTTCTTCATAGCGTCTGTCGGTCCCGGCAGCAATATTATCGCCGATATAGGTCAGGTATGCGGCGCTGTCGGCAGGGATATCCGCGTTTCTAAGATTGGTTGGCTTTTCTTCCCACTGGTTGTGGTGATAGTAGAGCGCGTCAATTATCTGTTCATCATCGGTATAGTCCTTGATAAACTCTGAGCCTAAAGTCTGGTGATTTTTTCTCACTCCGGATTCCTGTCTTTGAATCGCCTTGCCAATGTCGTGCAGGAACGATCCATAGAAGGTCTCCACCATTTTCTTATCCATTATGTTCCCCCTCAGTCAATTGTACCGAGCCCATGCCAAGGCTGGTCTTCACGCCAACGCCGGCATATTCGGCAAACTTCAGCAGCATAGCCGCATAATTTGCCAGTGTTTCCGCGCCATTGCAATAAAAAGCCAGCTTCCCGCAGAAGCCATTGATATACGCTTTATGAATGTAGAAGCGGCGCGAGTGGATGCTGAAGTTGACCAGCTTGACCTTGTCACATAGCTCGTCCAGCAAATCCAGATCAATCTGCTCAGTCTTTTCAAAGATGGCATTGTACTTCTTCATCAGGCTTTGAAAGAATAAGCGGGTATCCGGCAGATTGTAGTATTCTCCATTGGTCTTAAAGGCTAAAGGCGTCGTGACCAGCACCTGAAGCAGCCGCTTAGTCTTTTCCGGCTGGTAAAAGGCCTGGGCCAAGTCCTGGCTGCTTAAGATTTCCTGCTCTTTCTTCACGATCTTGAACTCTTCCTGCCGGGTGCTTTTCAGCGTAAAGCTGGTAAAGTCAGGATCGAGCAGCACTTTCGCGATTTCTGCTGCCGCTTCATCTGTCAGCATTGCGATTGAGAAAACGACCTGCTTCTTTGAAGCATGAACCGCGATCGTGACTGGGTTGACGCCCGTTTGGTGCATCCTAGCCGCGAAATCCTCACTAATTCGCGACATCAGCCAGCCATGAAAGTAAACCGCGTCATTTGTGCTTGTTTTTCCTTTATTATTGCAAATCAGATTAATTTTTTGCACCTTACCATCTCCATCCAAGAATCCGCTGTCATAAATCTGAGCTATTTTTATATTAGCACCTCTCACGGCAGAGTCTAGCTAATATTCATTCACATCCGCGGTCTTATGCCCAGCTCATTTTTGCTGCTTCCTTGAGCAGCTTCAACGGATACGGCAATACAGTCAGCTCCTTGTACTTGACGAAGGTTACCTGGGTCATTTTCAGCATGCGATAAAGCTTCTTGGCCTCTTCTTCTTCAATCTCGCCTGACAATTTGCTGATCTCGCGCACGACTGAGCCTCTTTCAATCGAACTGTTCATCCCCTTGCCGATCTTCCCGACGTTAAAATACACTCGGCCCGCATGAAGCCAGTGATTTTCATATATCATCCCACTGAGGTACTCATTCAGGCCCTGGTTGTTGCGATAGCTGCGGAAGTTTGGCTCTTGGCGGATTTTCTGATAAAGGCTCTTGTTTGGTATGGTTCTGAAATCAGTCGGCTTAATCCCGTACAAAACGCCATCAATGCGAACCAAAAGCTCATACCTGGTCTTCTTTTTCCCCGTGTCATCTTCTTTTAGTAAGCCAGCTTGCAAAAACGGATTTTCCAGTCCGGCTGGATCAAATCCGAGATTGCTTGCCGTAATCTCAAAGCTGCCGTTATCTTTAAACGCCAGTTTCCAGCAGTTCTGGCCTTCCACGTCCCAGTAGAAGAATTCAGCCCCAGGCTCCCCCTGCACCTTTAACGGCTCAATCGTTTGCTGCACGATACACTCTTTGACCAATAGCTCCTTGAGACAGTTGTCCAAGGCGGGATGATTCGTGAGCTTGCCGTCATGAAAACACGTATCTAAATAGATGTGCTGCACGAGCTTCTCTTGGTCGCTCTGCTGGTAGCGGTCCCTGCCCTGATACTCTTTGGCGTGCAAGACGACCGAAATATTCAAGCCGGCTTTAACTTGATCAGAAATCAACACCTGCCCGACTTTAGGCTCGAAGTAATCTTTAAGCTGCTGCAAGTCCACGTCTTTGCCAGTCTGATCGATCAGGTAAATAGTCTTGTCCTTAAAGAATTCATCGACCGTTGCCTGTTGTTCTTTCCGCAGCTTCTGGCTACTGTCCTGCACGGCATCTGTCTTGGCAGCAATTTCCGTGAAGGTCAGCTTCGAGATGTAGCCAGTTCCTTCGTAGTAGCTATTAAAGGCATCAAGCAACTTATATGCCAAGCCTGTCTTGGATTGCGTAAATGATGTCCCGTTGCTTAGCGCAAAGAACTTCAAAGCGCCGTCTCTGGTCTTAGGCTTTTCGTTTTGATAAAGAGGGGCATTTAGATAGCAGTTATCGTTCAGCCTGCGGATTTGACTAAAAATTCTCCGGATAATGTCAATCTTGAAAAAAGGGCCAGATAGCAAATTGCGCTCCTCCAGCTTATCTTTAAGCTTATCTCCATATGCTTGCTTGAACAGCCTGATCGAGGTAAACAAGGAATTGGAAATCTGCAAGGTTTCGGAATACTCACCGAAATTCAATTTATACAAGACAATGCAATCACTGTTATTCAGTGATTTTTTGCCGCGAATGTAGAAGTACAAGTTGCCAAAGATATTGCACCGGGACAGCTTTCCCTGCTGGTTGAGCTTGAAAGCAAAAGGCACGTTCATGAAGAGCAGCTTAAAAACGGTCATCTTCGTGATCTCCGCGCTGCTCTTGACTGCCCGCGGCGCGGTAACGTCAGTCTTTCTAAATGCCCGGCAGCCGCGCAGCTTTTCCGCCGTCAGCTGGCTGCTTTTCGCGCTCATGCAGTAAACGCGCCGCTTGTACCCGCCTGCCAGATATACCGGCTGGTAGCAGACCAGGAGCTTCCCCTGGAAATCGTCAGCCAGCTGGTTGAGCAGGAACTTTAAGGAATATCCTGCCTTTTGGCCATCATCCAGGCAATCCATGTAGAAGATATCGTAATCTTGCAGGATCTTGCCCAAATGTACCTCAAACCAAACCTTATTAAGCGTGATTATGTTTTCTATATCTTTATGCTGCTTATTTTTCATGAGTTAATGACCTTCTTAATTCTTCAATCAATTTCATATTCAATTTGCCATCGGCATCGAACAGGTATGGATAGCAGTAGACTTTGCCGTCCTCAATCGGACCAACGATGCTGACCGGGTGAAGACTGCTCTTGGACCACTGGAGAATGTTGATGATTATCGCCGAATTGCCATGCTTCACCATGCCCAGCTTTTTCTTGATCCATCTCAGCGTTTGCGTCTCTGAACTAGTGCTCAATCTGGTATCGTAATTCTTCCAGTCAACATAGACATACTGGCCGTCAGCCTTTTTAACGAAACCGTCAAAGCGCTCCAGCTCGTCTTTTGGAAGCTGGTCCATGCCGTGGTAGTCCAAGCCAGCCTGTTTCAAGACTGCCTCGCCAATCGCTTCCCCTAAAGCCCCCTTATACAGGTTGTTGAAGGCACCTGGTATCAGCAGGTAGCGGCTGGGCGCAAAGTCAAGCTGATAGCCCTTCTCTTCCAGCTGCTGCTTCAGCCAAGGATAGCGCTGGAAAATTTTGGCAAAACGCTGCAGATACCCTGGATAATCCAGATAACGCAGCTTATGCCGTTGAACAAGCTTGGCCTTGCGCATCTGCTGCTTGACCTCGTTTCTGTCTTCTCCAAGCGCCAGCATCCGGGCCCAGTCCTTGTCTTCACAGAAATAAAAGCCGGAGATCGGATGACCAAAATCCCAATAATAGTTGCCCAGCAGCTTGGCCAGGTTCGGGTCTTCTACTTGCGGCCATTCCGCGAGCCAGGGATGCTTGGCGATAAAAGTCCGCAAGCTGACCCAGAGCTTTTGCATTGCTTCAGGTCTAGAAACCAGCCCGCGTGCGTCCTGCACCAAATAGGTCATCGCATTGTTGGCCAGTACCATGCGGCGCTTAAGCTTGTGCTCGGCCGTTTGATCCGGCAAAGCCGGCCGCTTGGGCGCTGAAGCCGCGATGGCTTCCATTACCGCGTTCGTGCGTTTATCGGCAATTTGCTGCTGATCCAGATAGTCAGTGATGTCTTCATCCAGGATGACCAGCATCTTTTTGGGCTTAACCACGGTTCTGACCATTCTCCCGCTGGTTTGGTCGATCTGACTGGTATACGCCCTGCATTTAGCCTGGATTCTGTTAAAGGCATTGGCCTCCCGCTTGAGAGGGTGGCGATTGTAGCTGGCTTCAAGCAAGTGCTGGGCATCGGCATAGGTAAAGTCTGGAGTGCCCAGGGTCAAAAGCGCGTCGCAGTCATAATGCATTTCCAGAAAGTTCATAACCTGCTCCGCCTCTGAAGCCTCCTGGCCACGATCTGTGCTAATAGCTGGCAAAACGTGCGTTGGCAGTTCCATATAGCAGCCATTAATGTCGACCATTGGCTGCTCCTGGTCATAAAAGCGCTCATCAAGAATGACGTAGTCATCTGGATACTTCTTCAATAAGTCCTTGGCCGGAAACTGCGGATTGACTGCCCGGCTCATCGTTGAATATGAGGTCAGCACGATCTTGAGCTTGCCCTTGGCCCACGCTTCCTTGATTCCTTGCAGCTGCTTCTCCGCGTCGCCCTGCGCGCTTACGCGCACCAGTACTTGCTCTTGGGTCAAATAGCCCAGATCTTTTAAAGTCTGCTCATACCACGCTGCCTCCTCTTCTTTAAGTCTGCGGTTGGTGTAGGCAATAAAGGCAACCCGGCTTGGGTGGGCCTGGTGCTCTTTGCAAAAAGCCGCCAAAGCCTGCAGCAGCTTCAGATTCCGCCCGAAGAAATAGCAGACGTCGTTGATCTGCTGGCCATTTCCTAAAGGCTCGTTGGCCTCAGGCCGATAAGGGCAGTTAAAGTCAAATCTGCCGCCATTTGGCGCCCCGGGCATGCTGGCAATCAAGTCGGCGGCTTGCGGATTGGTCAAGGATGCGTCTTTGAGCGCGGCCTTAAAGACATCGCGCAAATTTGCTCCATCTGGCAGTCCAACCCACTGTACGGCAATCTTCCCCTTGCTTCTCTGGGCCTGATTGCGGGCTTCGTTTTCCGCGTTCAATTGCCGCTCAACCTGCTCGGGCAGCTGGTAGACGCGCGGAACGTTGTCATAGACCCATTCCAAGCCGAAATTGCTGAATATTGAGTCCGTCTCGGCAGTCGCGGAGACCAGAATCACCCGCCACTTGCTGGCCAAGATCGCCAAAAGCAGCTCCGGAGTCAGCCGATCACCATAGCGAAAGACTTTCACATCGGTTCTTTTTGACCGGTTGGAATTTATGGCGTGAATGATGAATCCTTTAGCAAAGACCGAGTCATCGCTGGTAAAGTTGGCCTTGATGCCCGTTTGATGGCGCGGCGGAAAATCCGGCGTATAGGTGCTTATCAGATAATTGATCAAGCGGTCATTGTCGCTGGTCTTCAGTAATGACCGCAGCACAAAGCGCTGCTCATCATCCAGCTCCATCGGCTCCCGGTATGGTTCTTTGCCAAGCTTTTGCTGATGATCGTCAATTTCTTTGATATGCTTCTGCACGTTCTTGCCCATGGAATAGCTGTTCTCGACGAAGCCGGCGATTTTCTGGTTCAAGTCAGCCAGCATCTTGTCCAGTTCAACTGCCTTCTGCTTATGCTTCTGGGTGCTATCCGCTTTTTCAATCACGTTGACGCGTTGCTTCTTTGCCTGGCCGATGCTGAAGGGATCTGACTTGTATTCAACCTGAAGCCGGTCATTGATGCTCAAATAATTGGCCTCGCCTTCGTTGATCAGGAACTGCTTTTCAATCTGATCTTCCTTCAGGCTGCTCCCTACTACCAAGTCATCTTCAAGATGGTATTTTCGTGATAGCTCAGCAAATTGTTTATGCCAAAAGTCAATTCTCGCCTTGTTGTCGCCAGCCTGTTTGATTTTCGGATTCGGTTCGCTCTTTTTAGGGTCAAGCGCATCCCTGATTTTCCGTGCCAAATAGTAAAGATCGATGCGGTAGTCTGGCTGATTCAGCATTTGGCTCAGCCAGATCTGGTGAATTTTGTCGGCCTCATCAAGAACCAGATTGACTGGCGCCGGATCCTTGCTGCCAGGAATCTTGCGGCTGAAATTCAGATGCCAATAGCACTTGCTCTTGCCCTCAAAGCTCTTATACGGGAAGAGAAACTTGTCTGCCGTCATCACGATGATCTTCTTATTGGCCAAGTCATAATCTGGAAACATCAGGCGATACCAAGGAAGAGACTCAAAGACCAGCTGCCTCATCCGCTGCTTTCGCGCGTTGGCATCCAGCTTTTTCTGCCGCTTGTCGTCTTCAAGATCGACGAGCCGGCTGGCATCATCGTGGATCATCCACTTGATTTGACTGAATTTCTTGGAAGCCTCCGTCTTTTCTTCAGTGCTTTGAAAATCAGGAAAGACCAAGACTGACTGCAGGGCGGCGAAGACTTTCCCAGTCTTGGGGAAGCTCTTGGGAAGATTCTCCGCGCGCCATTCCTCATATAATCTCCGGCGCGTTTGCCAATTGCCTGCCGTTTCGCCCGCTTTTGCAAAGACCTGCGTATTAAAATATTCTTTCACCTGGTCTTGTTCAGACAGCACGTCGACCAGGAAGTCATCCGGATCTTGCCCCAGCTTCATCAGCAGCTCCCGGCAGCTTTGACAGACCTCATCGCGGTCCTTGCGAAGCGGCGTCAAGTAAATAGTTATTTGCTGGTCAAAGACTGCCCGCTTGACGATCGCGCGCACCGCGCCATAGGTTTTGCCTAGGCCAGTTGCCTGCTGCAAGATGCTGATCAACGCTTGCTCCTTTTGGCCGGTAATTTCTTCGATTGCAGCCTGCGAGCCATTGACGCAGGGGATGTCTGCCGCATCTTCTTCTGACATTTGTCTGCTCCTTTCATTTTTTCTCTGTAACTAATGCAATTTCATTTCAATTTTCAAAAAAAGCATAGCATCAATTGATAGCGCATACATTAAAAAGCCGTTTTTTGTAAAGTTTTTGTAACCACCTGCAGATTAGAGTAAAATTAAAACAAATCACTGACAGAAAAGAGGACGCAAGATGCAAGCAATCAAGATTGAAGACTTTTTGCATTACAGCAATTTAGGCAAGCTCCAGTGCAAGGGGCAGAGCCTGGCATGGGTCAAGGCCCTGCCTGACGCGGCAAAGAAGGAAAAATACCGCTATACTATCGATGAATACAAGGACGGCACGATCCACCCCCTCACCTCCTTTGGCGAGGAAAGCGACTTTGTCTTTGCTGACGACAACACCATCTATTTTGCCGGCAATCGGACCAAGGAAAAGGACAAGACCTTCATCTACCAGCTTCACTTGGATGGCGGGGAAGCCCAGGTCGCAGCTGCTTTGGATCACGCGGACTACGGCGTGGCCGACGTCTTGGCTGACGGCCGCCTCCTGCTCACCCGCCGGGTTGACCTGAATGAAGCTGCCAAAAAGAAGGACCCTGACGCCAAGGACTACATCGTGATGGACGAGTTCCCGGCCTACTTCAACAACCAAGGCGTCATCTCCAAGCTCCGCGACCGCCTGTTTATTTTTGACCCAAAGACCCAGCAGCTGACTGAGCTCTTGAAAGATGACAAGTACTTTGCCTTTGACTTCTTCCAAGCCTGTGGCCAAACTCTTTACTTCACCGGGGAATCCTACACCCATTCCAAGAGCCTGAAGCCGGCCCTTTTTGCCATGGACCTGGACACCTTAAAGACTGAAGAGCTGTTGCCAAAAGACCAGTGGGCGATTTTTGACATTTTTACCCTCAGAGACCAGCTCTACCTGGCCGCCACTGACCAGCAGCGCTACGGCGTGGAAGAGAATCCCCAGCTCTATCTTTATGATAAAAATAAGCACGGACTTAGTCTGGCCGCGGCTTGGGACGACTGCTGGGGCAACGTGGTCGACACCGACCTCTGCCTGCTCGACGTCCGCACCAGCCGCAAGTTCCAGGATAAGCTTTACTTCACCACTACCAAAGTCGACCACTGCGTCCTGGAAGTTTTTGACGGGGAAACGGTCAAGCCAGTCTTTGAATTCCCATCCATTGACTACTTCGACTTTACTGGCGATGGCACCCTCTGGTTCACGGGAGCTGCCGCTAATGAAACCCAGCAGCTCTACTCTTACAAGGATGGCCAGCTGAGCAAGCATTCAAATTACAATGAAGACGCCTTAAAGGACCGCTATGTCGCCAAAGCCCAGCAGCTTGACTACACTGACGCTCAAGGAAAAACTCAGCATGGCTGGGTTCTGTACCCAAAGGACTTTGATCCTAAGAAGCAGTATCCTGCGATTCTCGATGTCCACGGCGGTCCAAAGACGGTCTATGGCACGCCTTTCTTCCATGAAATGCAAGTCTGGGCTGGCGCGGGCTACTTCGTCTTCTTCTGCAACATCTATGGTTCAGACGGACAAGGCAACGATTACGCTGATATGCGCGGCAAATGGGGCCGGCAGGACTACGACGACTTGATGAAGTTCACCGACGCCGTCTTGGACCAAGTGCCGCAGATTGCTGCTGACAAATTGGGCATCACGGGCGGCTCATACGGCGGCTACATGACCAACTGGGTCATCGGCCACACCCACCGCTTCGCCGCTGCTGCCACCCAGCGGTCCATGTCCAACTGGTTCAGCGACTCATTTTTGTCAGACATCGGCCCTTGGGACGACCTCTACGCCATCGGCGCCAAGGAACTGGGCGATGACCTGGACTACGCCTGGCAGCAGTCCCCGCTCAAGTACGCCAAGAACGTTACGACCCCAACCCTCTTCATCCACTCTCTAGAAGACTTCCGCTGTCCTTTGCCGGAAGGGATGCAGTTCTTCCGGGCCCTGCTCTACTACGGAACCGAAGCCAGAATGTGCCTGTTCAAGGGCGAAAACCACGAGCTCTCCAGAAGCGGACAGCCGAAGCACCGGATCCGCCGGCTCACCGAAATCACCAGCTGGTTTGACAAATACTTGAAAAAAGAAACAGCAAAATAGTTTTGACATAAGCAAAAGCCGCATCCTTAACGGATGCGGCTTTTTACACGACTTAATATCTGTATTTGCGTCTTGCCACTTGGAAGTACTTGTCGTTCTTGGACATGTGGTCGACCAAGATGAACGAGATCAAGAACAAGACGGCGATAAAGGCCACGAAGACCCACTGCCAGCTGGCATCGCGGATCGAGGCAATGTAGTCGTAGGCCCCGTGGATGGCAGCGGGGACAACTACGGCTAAAATCCGGCACAGCTTGGCGCGGAAGTTCTTGCCCAAATAAGAGCAGCCCCGGGCCAAACCATAAAAGACGCCCATGAAGACGCCGAAGCACGCGTGACCAGGAATTGCCGTCACCGCTCTGACCAAGGCCGTTGAAAAGCCATAGTAGAGCACGTAGCTGATGTTCTCCCATAAGGCGAAGCCCAAGGCCACGAACACGGCATAAACCACGCCGTCATACTGGCAGTTGAACTCGGGATTGTTCCAGGACCGGCGTTTCAAGAAGAAGTACTTGCCGCCCTCTTCCGCGTAGCCCACGATCACGAAGTACATGATAACGTTGTAAAGGTCAGCCTTCTGCGAGACGAAGTTGACCAAGACCGCGTTGCCCAGCCACTCAATTGCCCCGGCAACCACCGCCGCCCAGAAGCCGCCCTTGACCATGGTCCAAAGCAGGTACGGGCTCTCCGGCTCCAGGCGGTCGGACTGGTAGACCTTGACCATCAAGAAGATGGCTGGAATCGTAGCCGCCAGGATCAGCAGCCAGTTGTAGATCAAAATTGGTTCAAGAAAGAAGAAAAACATGTTGCTCAGAACCTTTCATTTGCTAATTCTCCTTGTAATTATAGCAATTTCCGGTCACCGTTTTTGCAATAATTAGGAATAAGTTTGAAATCGCCTTATTTTTTTAAATTCAAGCTCTTTTTGGCTCGCAAACGGCCCTTTTTGCCCTCGGTCTGGGGGAAAAAATCTCCCAAAAGCTAACTTTTTAAAAATCAGCTCCCTTAAAGCTGCGAATTTTAAATTTTCATCCCCTATTTTCATCACTTGCGGAAGAATTCGCCCCTCCCTGTTCACATTGGTCTAATTTTATTCTATAGTATTTGCCATAAAGAAATTTACGAAAGAGCGAGGCAAAAAGAGACATGAAAGATTCACGCAGAATTGAAGCAGATTCCATCGGCAGCTTGGCCGTACCCGCAAAAGCCTACTACGGCGTACAAGCGGAGCGGGCCAGTCAGAACTTTAAGATCACCGGCTTGAAGATGAGCCCAGAATTTCTGAGCAACCTGGCCTTGATCAAAAAGGCCGCAGCCATGATCAACCACGAAATTGGTCTAATCGATTCTGACCAAGCCCGGGCCATTGAACAAGCCTGCGACGAAGTGATCGATGGAAAGTTTTCAGAAGATTTCATCGTGGATCCAGTCCAAGGCGGGGCTGGGACGAGTGCCAACATGAACATGAACGAGGTCATCGCTAACCGGGCCAACGAAATCCTGGGCGGCGAAAAGGGCAAGTACGACCTGGTTCACCCAAACGACAATGTCAACATGGCCCAGTCAACCAACGACACCATCCCCACTGCCGGCAAGATGACCACCATCGTCCTGGCTGAAAAGCTGGATGCCGAGCTCACCCGGCTGGAATACGCCTTAAAGGAAAAGGCGGCCGACTTCAAGGACATCATCAAGATGGGCCGGACCCAGCTGCAGGACGCGGTGCCAATGACCTTGGGCGACAGCTTCCACGGCTATGCCTCAATGGTAGTCCGCTGCAAAAAGCGCCTGGCCAAGGCAGTAGCCGAAATGCACGTCATCAACCTGGGCGGGACGGCCATCGGGACGGGGATCAACGCCTCCCAGTTCTATGAAGACCACATCGCCGACCAACTGAGCGAGCTTTTTGGCCGGAAAATGGTCCAAGCCGACGACCTCTTTGACGCCACTGAAAACCTGGACTCCTTCGTGGAAGTCTCTGGGGCCTTGAAGGCCTTGGCCATCAGCCTGTCCAAGATGTCCAACGACCTGCGCCTCCTGTCCTCAGGTCCGCGCTGCGGCTTAAGCGAGATCAACCTGCCAGCCAAGCAGAACGGCTCCTCCATCATGCCGGGCAAGATCAACCCGGTCATCCCCGAAGTCGTCAGCCAAGCCGCCTTCCTGGTCTGCGGCCATGACACGACCATCACCATGGCGGCTGAAGCCGGGCAGCTGGAATTGAACGCCTTTGAGCCAGTAGTCTTCTATCAGCTCTTTGAATCATTCAGAGCCATGACCGGCGCGGTCGATACCCTGGTGACCAACTGCATTACCGGGATCACGGCCAACAAGGACCACTGCCGCCAGCTCAAGGAAAGCAGCGTCGGCATCGCGACCGTCCTTTGCCCATACCTGGGCTACCAGGAATCCGCCAAGATCGCCAAGCGGGCCCTGCGCGAAAGAAGAAGCGTCCGCGAACTGGTCCTGGAGCAGCACCTGATGAGCCCCGACCAGCTGGACATCCTGCTGAAATAGGCCGCGGCATTTCAATCCTAGTTTCCTGTTCTTAATTATTCCAATCTCAATCATCTCTTATTTCTACAAGCAGCTAAAGATCAAATCCATGTAAAGCAAGCTCAAAGAACTCTTAAGAAAGCGGCTGACTAACCCTTTCTTAAGAGTTTTTTGCTATCTTGGAAGAAGAATGAATTAGATGCGAGGTTATTTATGGACGAAACAATCACACAGCTGATCCAGAACTATGGCTACTTGGCGATCGCCGGCCTGATCGCCCTTGAAAACATTTTTCCGCCAATCCCGTCAGAGCTGATTCTGACCTTTGCCGGCTTCATGACCCTGACCACGGGGCTGAACGCCTGGGGCGCGGTTGGGGCGGCCACTGCCGGGGCTCTCTTTGGGGCCTTGATCCTCTACCTCTTGGGCACCGCCTTTGACCGCCAGCGCTTAAACCGCTTGGCCGCCAGCCGCTTTGGCAAGCTCCTGGGGCTGTCTCCGGAAAAAATCGCCAAGACTGAGCGCTACTTTGTCAAGCATGGGAAAAGCGCGACCTTCTTTGGCCGCTTCGTGCCGGTGGTCCGGAGCCTGATCTCCATTCCAGCGGGCATGAGCCACTTCTCCTTGCGCCATTTTATCGTCTTCACGACCTGCGGGACCTTGATCTGGAACACGGTCTTGATCTTCGCCGGCCGCCTGGCGGGCAGCGCCTATGAGCAGGTCATCGCCAACTACCAGGCCTTCGTGGCCCCAGTCCTCCTGGCCTGCGCCGTCTTGGCCATCTGCTTCTTAGCCTTTAAAAAGGCCAAAAAGGCCGGCGATTAGCTTGCTTTTAATAACTTTTTCTGAAAAAGTTTTGACATTTATTAATCCCTGATTAAAATTTGATTTAACCGAATAACTTAAAGATGAAGAAGACAGGCGGCAGCAAGCATTCTTTTAGAGAGCCAGCGGCTGGTGAAAGGCTGGCAGACCCTGCAGCTGTGCGCAACCCTTCTTCCAGATTGCCGGCTGAAATTCTTAGTAGGCTGGGCCGTCGGCGGGACGTTACCCTGCTAGAGCATGCTAGTGTTAACTACTAGTCTCAAAATACGTAGCTAAAATGTGCTAACGTATTTAGATG